>JBOFIL010000223.1:0-2983 GCA_051650165.1 Allobosea sp. | reverse complement strand
AATCGCGTGAGACACTGATCCGCTTGAAGCGGTTCCATGTTGATGAGAAACGCCGCCGCGTGGCCCAGATCGAGGCCATGATTGCCGATTTCCATCGCATGGCGAATGACCTTGAGCGCGAAATATCGGTCGAGGAAAGCCGCGCAGGCATCACCGATCCTGCACATTTTGCGTATCCGACCTATGCCAAGGCCGCGATGGCACGCCGCGACAAGCTGCGCCAATCCGCTGACAATCTCAGCGGCCAGCTGGAAGACGCGCAGATGGAGCTTCAGCTCGCCTTTGACGAGCTCAAGAAGGTCGAAATCCTCGAAGACCGCGAGCGCGCCGCCGAGCGCGTCGTGGAAGCCACCCGCGAACAGCAGATGATGGATGCCATCGGCCTGCGCGGCGCAAGATTGGCCTGAAGAACAAGACTGGCCCGATCCGAGAGCTGATCAGGCTGGTTCCGCTGGCCTGATAATCGGTATCTGTGGTGCCGCACTCAGCGGCATCAGCCCGCTCAGCCTCGGATCATCGAACACCTCGACAGCCTGCCTGATGATCTTGAACCCCGCCCGCTGGTAAAACCCCAGCGCGCGAGGGTCATCCAGCGTGCAGGTATTGACTGTCATCCGCGCGTTGGGCCGCGAGAAGGCCATCGCCTGCGCCATGCGCATCAGTTGACCGCCGAGCCCTCTGCCCGTCGCATCGGGCACCAGCCCGAAAAAGGCGAGCTCGGTCAGATCGGGCAATGTGGCATCAAGCTCGACAAGCCCTATCTCGCGCGCGCCGTCCATGACGGCATATGCCTCCCGTCCCGGTATCGCGAGAAATCTGGCCAGCTCTGCCTCGCTCAGTTTCAGCCGGCTCACCCAGAGCCATGGCTCACCCACCGCACGAAACAGGGCGATATAGCGCGCCGTATCGCCCGGCATGATCCGCTCCAGCCAAAGGCCAGAGGCAAGGACCGGGATAGGTGGCGGGTCCGCAGGACGTTGCATCGCAAGAAAAGTGACGATGGCTGCCACCTTGCTAGGTGGCAATTCAGTCTGGCCATTCAGGGTGATTGTCAGCTCGTGAGTCGATTTTTGCATCACCCCAATATCCATCTTGTGTCCCATGCCCTCGCAACACAACTATCACCGGCATATAACAGCCGGGCAGAGGCTGATAGCTGATGCCTGATCAAGCGAGGACACCATCATGAACCTCAAGCCCATTATCGCGGCTTTTTCGATTGCGGCAGTTCTTGGCGGCTACGCATTGGCACAAGGGTCTGGCCATCATGCACCCGGCCATCAGGGGCACGGCAGTAGCCATAGCGGCGGACATGCAGGCCATGGGGCAGGCCACGGGGCAGCCGCGAAGCAGGCAGACGCATCGCCCTCCAGCGCGGCATTCCGCGCCGCCAACGACAAGATGCACAAGGGCATGGACATCACTTTCTCTGGCGATGCCGATGCGGATTTCGTGCGTGGCATGATCCCCCACCATCAAGGCGCGGTCGACATGGCCAGGATTGTGCTCGCCTTCGGCAAGGATGCGGAATTGCGCAAACTCGCGCAGGAGATCGTCGCGGCGCAGGAAAAGGAGATCGCCTTCATGCAGGAATGGCTGAAGAAGAGCGGGAAATAGAATTTTTTGGCAGGCGGCGCGGCAGCACTGCCACAGCACCAGCGCATTTCATCAATTCGCCGGCTTTGGCTTGACGTGCGCCCTCACCCTTCCTTATATCCGCGCGTCGCGCTGGCCTTATGGGTCATGCGGTTTGGCGGGGTAGCTCAGCTGGTTAGAGCAGCGGAATCATAATCCGCGTGTCGGGGGTTCGAGTCCCTCCTCCGCTACCAATTTTCCTGATCCGGTTTTTTGCAGCATAAATTCCCTGATCAGGGGATTGCTCCGGTGTGTTATTTTCCCTGCGTTCAAGCAGGTTGCCGCCCCGCTTGCGATCGGCTATCCCATGACCCAACGCACCCGTAGCTCAGCTGGATAGAGCGTTGCCCTCCGAAGGCAAAGGTCACACGTTCGAATCGTGTCGGGTGCGCCATTTTTCCGTGAATTTGCTTTTGTGTGCTTGAACGCTGAAAGCCGCAGGCAATCATCAAGCGAGTGGAGCTGAGGGCCCCTTCAACTCCTGGCGGGCTGGCATCTGCGAGTGGATAGCCATGAAGATGCCAGTACGCCACCAATGAAGTCTGTATCAGCCAAGAAATAGTTGGCAGTCACAGCGCAGGTGTCCCTGGCCATTGGAGAGTCTCAGACCTGCCTCCTGTGCGGGACGATGCTGAGCGCCGCAGGCATCGCGGCGGCGCTCGCGCAGACAATATTTACCCGTGCTCTCGCCGCAAGCCATGGCGACGCATACAGCAGCGCAATTCAACACGACGCAACCCTGGCATCGTAACTGTGGCATCGAAGCGCGCATCGTGGCTTCCGGGCTTCGCCTCAGGCGAGATTGTCCATGATCGGCAGTGCCCGCACGCGCTTGGCCGTCGCTGCCTGCAACGCATTTGCGACAGCTGGTGCGAGCGGGGGCACGCCAGGCTCGCCGACACCGCCCAAGGGAGAGCCAGACTCGACGATGGAGACGTTGACCTGAGGAACCTCATCAAGGCGCAAGATCGGGTAATCCGAGAAGTTGGACTGTTCCGCACGACCATCCTTGAGCGTTATCTTGACACGCATGGCAGCGCCAAGCGCCTCGATCACCGAGCCTTGGACTTGTGTTTCCACCTGGCCGGGGTTGATGGCCCGTCCGCAATCGATGGCGGCATGGACACGCACCACCTGCGGCCGGTTGCCCACCATGCGCAGCTCCACAACCTCGGCCACCGGGCTGCCATAGCACTCTACCATGGCCACGCCGCGCGAGATGCCCGCGGGCGCAGGGCTCGACCAGCGCGACATCTCGGCCACCCGGTCCAGCACAGCCTGATGGCGAGGCTGGCCGCCAAGATGCGCCTTGCGGAAAGCAATCGGATCCTGGTTCGCAGCGCGGGCG
>JBOFIL010000222.1:0-5342 GCA_051650165.1 Allobosea sp. | reverse complement strand
GACAGCCTCGTTCAAGGAGCGCGGCGCGGCCAACCGCTTGCTTCAGCTCAACGCGGATGAGCGCCGGCGCGGCGTCATTGCCATGTCGGCCGGCAATCACGCACAGGCCGTGGCATGGCATGCGCACCGGCTGGGAGTGCCGGCTGTGATCGTGATGCCGGAAACCACGCCGATGGTGAAGGTGGAGAACACCCGCCACCACGGCGCTGAAGTTGTGCTGGCCGGCGAGACGCTGGTGGAGTCGACCACCGAAGCGGTGCGGCTCGCCTCCGCACGTGGGCTGGTGTTCGTGCATCCCTTCGATGACGCGCAAGTCATGGCCGGCCAGGGCACGGTGGCGCTGGAAATGCTGGCGGATGCGCCCGATCTCGATGTGCTCATCGTGCCAGTGGGCGGCGGCGGGCTGATTTCCGGCATTGCGAGTGCGGCCACGGCGATCAATCCAGCCATCGAGATTGTGGGCGTCGAGGCCGCGATGTTCCCGGCAGCGCGCAATTGGCTGACAGGCGAGAGCGCTCCTGTTGGCGGGCCAACGCTCGCCGAAGGCATCGCGGTCAAGCATCCCGGCAAGCTGACATTGCCGGTGATCGCCCGCCATGTGTCAGGCATCACGCTGGTGCGCGAAGAGCTGATCGAGCGCGCCGTGAATGCCTTTGCCACGCTCCAGCACAATCTGGCGGAAGGGGCTGGCGCGGCGGGGCTGGCGGCCATGCTGGAAGAGCCTGCGCGCTACAAGGGGCGCAAGGTGGGGCTGGTGCTTTGCGGCGGCAATATCGATGCGCGGCTGCTTGCTGCCATCATGGTGCGCGAGCTGGAGCGAGAGGACCATATCGCCTCCTTCCGGATTACTGCGCATGACAGGCCGGGCTTTCTGGGCCGCATCTCGACACGGCTGGGCGAGCTGGGCGCGAATATCCTGGAGGTCTCGCACGGGCGGCTGTTTCTCGATGTGCCGGCCAAAGGCGTCTCGCTTGATGTCACCATAGAAACACGCGGCGGCGACCATAGCCGCGCCATACTTCTGGCATTGGAAGCGGAAGGTTTTGCACCGCAGCGGCTCGATCCGCGCGGCGTGGCAGTTGGGCAGGCTTCGCAGGAGAAACGCTGAATGTCTCAGGAGAAATATCTGCCCGCGCCAGTCGCTGAGGCGGCAGCCAGTCTTTCAGCCAGTATGCAACGGCTTGAAGGCGTGCTGATGCCGCGCTTGGGCGCTTGGCTTGTCGATGTGGTGATCCTGATCGTGTTCACCTGGATAATGAGCATTGTCATCGTCATCATCGGCTTTGCCACGCTCGGTCTCGGCTGGATGTTGTTGCCGGTTGTCGGTCTCGTCGCGGCGCTGAGTTATGCCGCGCTCACCATCGGCGGGCACCACCAGGCAACGCCGGGCATGCGCATGGCCGGCATCAGGGTTGTCCGCGCCGATGGCGGCAAGCCGGATGGGCTGACTGCCGCAGCCCACGCGCTGCTTTTCTGGGTCGCGACCGGCACCGGTTTCCTGCTGGCGCTCGATATCGCCATTGGCTTCCTGCGCAGCGACCGGCGGCTTGGCCATGACCTTCTGGCCGGGCTTGCTGTGGTGCGCGCCTGACATTGCAACATCAGAACATGCGGCGCGGCGTCCTCTTGCCTTGCGACGCCAAGTTGATAGCTTCAGACAACAGAGTGTTATGATGTTTCATATTTTATTGCGTTCTGCCTATGCCGCGCCTGATTTCGCATTTTGCCCCAAGAGGTCGTCTTGACCCGTCATGTGCGGGAAACGCCGCAGTTCTTTCTCACCTCGCCAACTCCCTGCCCCTATCTGCCCGGGCAGCAGGAGCGAAAGGTGTTCACCCATCTGGTGGGAGAGAGCGCGGCTGAGCTGAACGATATTCTCACGCAGGGCGGGTTCCGGCGCTCGCAAAGCATCGCCTACAGGCCTGCCTGCGAGATTTGCCGCGCCTGTGTCTCGGTGCGCGTATCCATCAAGGAATTCCAGCCTGATCGCGATTTTCGGCGCATCGTGACCCGCAATGGCGATCTGATTGGTGCACGCGTGGCCAACAGTGCCTCCTCCGAGCATTATGCCCTGTTCCGCGATTATCTTGACGCGCGCCACGCCGATGGCGGCATGGCGATGATGAGCATGGCCGATTTCCGCCTGATGGTGGAGGACAGCCATGTCGAGACGAGCCTCATCGAGTATCGCCGCCGCAGTCCCGACTCCGGTTTCACCCATCGCGGCGCAGGCCCGCTGCTGGGGCTTTGCCTCACAGATGTAATGCGCGACGGGCTGTCGATGGTCTATTCATGCTATGCGAATGGCGAGGAACGCCGCTCGCTCGGTACCTTCATGATCCTCGATCACATCGCCCGCGCGAGAGCACTGGGCCTCGATTATCTCTACCTCGGCTATTGGGTCGAAGGGTCGCGCAAGATGGCCTACAAGGCGCGCTTCCGCCCGCAGGAGCGATTGATGCCAGAGGGCTGGCGGCGCTACGAATAGGCACCGCTGCCTCAATCAGCCTCGGCCAGAAGCGCCTCGACATCCAGCGGGCGCGTGAACATCGCCAGCTCGCCATTTGCCCCACGCGGCCATTCATCAGGCTCGCGATCCCAGTAAAGCTCGATGCCATTGCCATCTGGGTCAGCCAGATAAAGCGCCTGCGAGACGCCGTGGTCCGACGCGCCGTCCAGCGTCACGCCATGCGCCACCAGCCGCTTCAGCGCATTGGCGAGCGCCTTCCCGTCTGGATACAAAAGCGCCACATGGAACAGCCCGGTGGTGCCGCGCGGCGGAGGCTGTCCACCCGCACTCTCCCATGTGTTGAGCGCGATGTGATGGTGATAGCCACCTGCCGAGAGGAACACCGCCTGCCGGCCATAACGCTGCTGCACCTCAAGCCCGATGACATCGCGCCAGAACCCCAGCGCACGCTCAATATCGGATACTTTGAGATGCACATGCCCGATGCGCATCCGCTGATCGAGCGGCGGCAGCTTCATGAGATCGGCAGCGACGGAAACAGTATCAGTCATGGTAGCACCTGCTGAAGGTTAAAGGCGGCCCGCATCTGGGCGCCGTCGATTTACATGCAATTGCATTGAAATTTCTGCAACTCACATTTCCGAGAGGGCGCTCCTTGCATCACCCACAAGCCGCCGCGCCATGCGCCTGCCATGATTGCCATGTCACATCTGCCATGCCGGCGTGAATGCATCCGGCAAATTGCCGGATCAGGCCGAATGATGTTAGATTGCAAGACATGACCACACGCCTCACGCCTCGTTTGCTGACATTGTCCGCGCTGCTGGCTTTGCCCGGCGTGGCGATCGCTTTTACATCGACGCCGATTGATGGCTCGCAAGGCGGCGTGCCGAGCTTTGTCTCATCGGGGTTGGGGCTGAACTCCTACGCTCCAAACGGCGGAACGGGTGTTGGCGGCGGCAGCCCGTTCATCGGCTCAAATGGCATCGGCTCCAGCTCCTTGCCCTCCTTCACCGAAGCCCCTCGCCCCGTGGACCCGAATGCCTTCGGCGGGGGCTGGCAACTCCAGCAAGGGCGGATGCTGTTCGGCACAGAAAACAACAGCTGGACCAGCTCAGCCTTTTCAACCGGCTTCAACCGCGGCTTTGGCCTCTCGCCGATGATGGGTGGGGGCATGTGGGATGTCAGCCGCGTCAAGAGCGGCTATCTCGTCAACGAGAACCTGCTGCTCTATTCCAGCGTCGGACAGGCTCGCCCGCGCGACATCTGGTCCAGCAATGGCCTTCCCGCCGGGCCGAACTTCGCCATGCGTGAAGAACAACGCGGAATGGGCGAAGCGAGAGCCGGCGTGCAATGGCAGGCCCTGCCCGGCCTCACCCTCGGCCTTGAGGTCGGCGGCGTGCAGGGGCTGCGTTAGCCCCCAAACCTGTTGCTTTTCGGGAAGCCCTTGGGCGGCAGTCGGCCAGCCTCGGCGCGGTGGCCGAGCCACTCGGTGAGATCGGGCTGCGAGACTGTCCAGGTGCGGCCTGAAGTATCCTGCCATGTCAGACCATCGCCAAGCACGAAGCATTTGATGTCCGCCACGCCGCCATCCTTGTATTTTTGCAGGCGCACACCCTTGCCGCGGCCCATTTCCGGCATTTCGGCCAGCGGGAACGCCAGCAGCTTGCGGTTTTCGCCGACAATCGCGACATGATCGCCCGAGACCGGCGTGATGATGGCGAGGCTTGTTCCGTCCTTGCCGGTTTCGACATTCAGCACCTGTTTGCCCTTGCGAGTGTTGGCGGTGATGTCGTCCGCTGGCGCAATGAAGCCGCGCCCATCCGAGCCGGAAAGCAGCAGCTTCTGGCCGGCCTTGTAGGGCTGCGCCGTGACGATTTCTGCGCCCTCATCAAGGTCGATCATGAGGCGGAGCGGATCGCCAAAGCCGCGCCCACCGGGGAGTTTCGCCGCCTCGATGGTGAAGACCTTGCCGTTGGAGGCAAAGACCAGAATCTTGGCGGTCGTTTCTGTGTGGAAGGAAAGCTTGAAGCCATCATCACCCTTGTAGGCGAGGTTGCCCAGATCCTGCACATGGCCCTTGAGCGCGCGCACCCAGCCCATGCGCGAGAGCACGAAGGTGATGGGCTCCTTTTCCACCATCGCCTCGGTGAGGTCGATTTCGGTGGTTTCAGGCGCATCGGCAAAGCTGCTGCGACGCCGGCCTATCTCGGTCTCGGGGCCAAAGCTCTTGCGCACCTCACGGATTTCCCAGGAGATGGTCTTCCACTGCTGGCCCTCATCGCCCAGCAGGCCCTCGATCTGGTCTTTTTCCTTGGTCAGTTCATCCAGCTCGGTCTTCAGCGCCATTTCTTCGAGTTTGCGCAAGCTCCGCAGGCGCGTGTCGAGAATGGCATTGGCCTGAATCTCGTTGAGGCCAAAGGCCTTCATCAGCTCGATCTTTGGCTCATCCTCCTCGCGGATGATCTGGATCACGCGGTCAAGATCGAGATAGACGATCAGCAGCCCGCGCAGGATTTCGAGGCGCTTTTCGATCTGGCCAAGGCGATGGCGCGAGCGGCGGCCCAGCACCTCGCGGCGATGGTTGAGCCATTCGCGCAGCACCTCTGCTAGGCTCAGCACGCGCGGGGCAACGCCGCCGGAAAGCACATTCATGTTGAGCGAAATGCGGCTTTCCAGCTCGGTGAGCCGGAAGAGCGATTCCATCATCAAGGCCGGCTCAACATGACGGGCGCGCGGCTCGATGACGATGCGCACATCCTCGGCGGATTCATCGCGGATGTCTGCAACCAGCGGCAGTTTCTTGTCCTGCAGGAGTTCCGCGATCTTCTCGATCAGCCGCGCCTTGGGCATGAGCCACGGAATTTCCGTG
>JBOFIL010000221.1:0-1912 GCA_051650165.1 Allobosea sp. | reverse complement strand
GCAGGATTTCGGATTGGCGCAGGCCTTCTGATTCAAGGATGGAGGCGCGCTTCTCACGCTCGGCCTTCATCTGCCGGGCCATGGCGTTTGCGAGATCTGCCGGGGGCAGGATGTCGCGGATTTCCACGCGCGTGACCTTAACGCCCCAGGGCGAGGCGGCGGCATCGAGCACCTTCAGCAGCCGTTCGTTGATGTCGTCGCGGTGCGAGAGCAACGTGTCGAGGTCCATGGAGCCGACAACGGTGCGGATGTTGGTCATTGTCAGCGTCACCAGTGCTTGCCCCAGCGAAGAAACCTCATAAGAGGCGCGGGCGGCATCGAGGATCTGATAAAAAGCCACGGCGTCGATTTTGACCCCGGCATTGTCTTTTGTGATGGCCTCCTGGCTCGGCACATCGAGCACCTGCTCCATCACATTCACCTTGTTGCCGACACGTTCGATGTAGGGCAGCAGCAGGTTGAGCCCTGGCCCCAATGTGCGGCTGAAGCGCCCGAAGCGCTCCACGGTGTAATTGTAGCCCTGCGGCACGGTGCGCACCCCAAGCGCTATGGTCAGAATGACAAGCCCGACAAAGGCGAGGATCACCAGATCAGACGCGACGATGGGCATGTTGAGGCTCCCCTTGCTGGCAATGCCGGGCGGGTATCACCCGAATTGGCTCAGCCACATTCAAGACTTTGTTACTGGAGAATTGGCCCTTGCCATGACGTTACGCAAGAGGTTCGATACAAGAGGCTTGGCACAAGAGGTTTGGCTTAACAGGCTCTCGCCCTCATCTTGCCATCGCGCCCGTCCACGATGTTGGCTATGTGGTTGGTGGTGTCTGGGATCATGGGCCGAGGGCTTTCGTGACGCATCTGTTTCGGGAAAGCCTCACTGCTCTGGCAGGCCTGCTCATTGCCGCGCTGTTTGCCGCGCTGGCGCTACCGCCCTTCATTGATTGGACCGCGCTGAAGCCACGCATCGAGGCGCGTCTTGCTGCCATCACAGGGATGACTGCCCGCATCGACGGGCCGGTCCGCATCAGTCTCTTGCCGCAACTCAGCTTGCGAGCCGAGGCGGTGATGCTTGGCGCAGATGATGATGCCGCCAGCGCACGCATCGCCCGGCTCGATATGGCCACCCCTCTCGCCAGCCTGATGCGCGGCGAAATCCGTTTCGGCGCGCTGGGCCTCGACGGTGTGGATGTAAGGCTGCGCCCTGATGCGCGCCTCGGGCTTCGCTGGCAGCAAAGGGGAGCGGTGGATGTTGCGATAGATGCTGCCACCGTTACACGTGGGCGCGTCATCGTGCATCGCGCCGTGCCACAAGGCGCAGCCGAAACTGTGATCGCACCGCTTGCAGCGAGCATCTCAACGCCCTCGCTGGTCGGCCCATGGCGCATTGAGGGCGAGATGGCGGGCGAGCCCTTCCGGCTGGTGACAGGCGTCGCGGAAGCAGGGGGCGACAGCCCGGCCAAGTTTATGAGCGACAATGGCCGGCGGCGCATCGAGATCGATGGCAATATTGGCTTTGAGATCAGAGATGGCCTGGCTTTGCCGCGCTGGGCCGGGCTGGCGCAACTTGTGCTCAAGGGCGCGAACGCCGACCCGGCAGCCAGCCTTTCCCTGCGGGGCAGCTTCGCCCTCGGCGTTCTGACCGGGGATGCCGTCAGCCTGGACCTCGGCAGCGCCGGGCGGCTTGAGGGCACATTCGCCTGGTCTCTCTCCGGGCCAGAGGCGCAGCTGCAATTAACCTCCCGGCGGCTGGTCGCTGATGGGTTGGCAGAGATGGCCGGCACTATCGGGCAATCACATGCAGGGGCGCTGCCGATGATGCTGCTGCCGCGCGCACTGTCCGTGCAATTGTCCGCTGCCCAAATGATGTGGCGCGGCGAAGAGTTTGCGGATGTGAAAGCCAGCTTCCGGCTTG
>JBOFIL010000220.1:0-1219 GCA_051650165.1 Allobosea sp. | reverse complement strand
ACAAATCAATGACACATTCGTGACGGCCTGCATGAGGCTGCGGCTCCCTGCCATGCTGCAAGTCGGGATTGCGTTCGCGGCACTCCTCCACGACAGTGAAGCCGCCTAGGACGTGCAGGCTTCATCGCAGAAAAATGGCATTGAACAATGACCCTCAAACCTGTTGCAAATGATGTGCTGGCAATCCTTGCCCGGCTGGGTGTGCCGGCTTCCGCGTTGGGCAAGAGCGGCATGGCTGCCCGCTCGCCAGTGACGGGAGAGGTGATTGGCCATCTTGTTGAGGCCGCCCCCACTGATGCTGCGGCAGCCATAGGCCGCGCCCATGACGCGTTCCTGAAATGGCGGCTGGTGCCAGCCCCGCGCCGCGGCGAATTCGTGCGTTTGCTGGGTGAGGAACTGCGCGCTGCCAAGGCCGATCTTGGCCTGATGGTCACGCTTGAGGCGGGCAAGATCCTCTCCGAGGGGCTTGGCGAAGTGCAGGAGATGATCGACATCTGCGATTTCGCCGTCGGTCTCTCGCGCCAGCTCTATGGCCTCACCATCGCCACCGAGCGCCCCTCGCACCGCATGATGGAAACCTGGCACCCGCTAGGTGTGTGCGGCGTGATTTCGGCCTTCAACTTTCCTGTCGCGGTGTGGAGCTGGAATGCGGCGCTCGCCTTAGTCTGCGGCGACAGTGTGGTGTGGAAGCCTTCCGAGAAAACACCGCTGACGGCCCTCGCCGTGCAAGCGCTGGTCGAGCGCGCCATGCAGCGCTTCGGGCCGGATGCGCCAGATGGCCTCAGCGAAGTGCTGATTGGCGGGCGCGAGATTGGCGAGTCGCTGGTGAATGACCCACGCGTACCGCTTGTCTCGGCCACGGGCTCGACCCGCATGGGCGCCGAGGTTGCGCCCGCGCTGGCGAAGCGCTTTGCCCGCGCCATTCTGGAGCTTGGCGGCAACAACGCTGCGATTGTCGCGCCATCGGCTGATCTTGATCTTAGCCTCCGCGCCATCGCTTTTGCCACCATGGGCACAGCTGGCCAGCGCTGCACCACGCTGCGGCGGCTGTTCGTGCAGACAAGCGTCTATGATCGGCTCGTGCCCAAGCTGATCAAAGCCTATGCATCTGTGGCCGTGGGTGATCCGCGCGCTGCCGGCACGCTGATCGGCCCGCTCATCGATCAGGCGGCATTCGATGGCATGGAGCGCGCCTTGGACGACGCCCGTGCCCAAGATG
>JBOFIL010000219.1:0-2747 GCA_051650165.1 Allobosea sp. | reverse complement strand
TTGGCACGCTGATCGGCGTGTTGCCGGGCGTTGGCCCCATCGCCACCATCGCGATGTTGCTGCCCATCACCTTCGGCATTGATCCTGTGGGCGCGCTTATCATGCTCGCCGGCATCTATTATGGCGCGCAATATGGCGGTTCCACCACGGCGATCCTCGTCAATATCCCCGGCGAGGCGACCTCGGTTGTCACCACGCTTGATGGTCACCAGATGGCCAAGCAGGGCCGCGCAGGCGTTGCGCTCGGCACGGCGGCTATCGCATCCTTCATCGCCGGCACTGTGGCGACCGTGCTGATCGCGGCGCTCGGTGTGCCGTTGACGCGGCTGGCGCTGCTGTTCGGCCCGGCGGAGTACTTCTCGCTGATGGTGATGGGCCTTGCCTTCGCGGTCGTGCTGGCGCGCGGTTCGATCCTGAAGGCCATCGCCATGATTTTCATGGGGCTGCTGCTCTCCACGGTGGGCACCGATCTCGAAACAGGACAGGAGCGGCTGACCTTCGGCTTTCCGCCCTTATCGGACGGCATTGATTTTGCCGTGATGGCGATGGGCGTGTTCGGCTTTGCCGAGGTGCTGCGCAACCTTGAAAACCCGGAAACGCGCGATGTCGTGAAAGCCAAGATCGGGCGGCTGCTGCCCACGCGCGATGACATGAAGCAGGCAATCAAGCCCATCATACGCGGCACCTCCATCGGCTCCATTCTTGGCATTCTGCCCGGCAATGGCGCGGTGCTTGGCCCCTTCGCCAGCTACACGATGGAGAAGAAACTCGCTGCCGATTCATCCCGCTTCGGCAAGGGTGCCATCGAGGGCGTCGCGGGCCCCGAAGCCGCCAACAATGCGGGCGCACAGACAGCGTTCATTCCGCTGCTGACGCTTGGCATTCCGCCCAATGCCGTGATGGCGCTGATGGTCGGCGCGATGACCATCCACGGCATCATCCCCGGTCCGCAGGTGATGACCAAAAACCCAGAGCTGTTCTGGGGCATGATCGCCTCGATGTGGATCGGCAATCTGATGCTGCTGATCATCAATCTGCCGCTGATCGGGCTTTGGGTGAAGCTGCTGCAGGTGCCTTACCGCCTGATGTATCCGGCGATCCTGATCTTCTGCTGCATCGGCATTTACTCGATCAACAACCAGCCGATGGATGTCGCCTTCACAGCGCTGTTCGGCCTGTTTGGCTACATGCTGATCAAGTTCGGCTTTGAGCCCGCGCCGATGCTGCTGGGCTTCGTGCTCGGCAAGCTGATGGAAGAGAAGATGCGGCAGGCGCTGATCATCTCGCGCGGTTCGTTCATGACCTTTGTCGAGCGCCCGATCTCGGCGGGCTTGCTGGTGGTCACGGTCATCGTGCTGGTGGTGGCGCTGCTGCCTGCCATGTCAAAAAAGCGTGATGAGGTGTTCACCGAGTAGGTTTCACGCATGCCATCTGTTCAACCAATGGCGTGCACGGCTGCCCCTTGCGGGAGGGGCCGCGCCGCCCCAATTCAGCACCAACAAAAAATACAACTCTCAGGGAGGTTCCTAATGCTTCGTCGTCATCTCATCGCGTTGGCTGCCGCTGCCGTCGCCCTGCCGGGCGCTGCCTTTGCGCAAGCCTTTCCCAACAAGCCGATCACCATGATCGTGCCTTTTGCTGCTGGCGGCCCGACTGACATCATCGCCCGCATTGTCGGCGAACACATGAGCAAGACGCTTGGCCAGCAGATCGTGGTCGAGAATGTGGCTGGCGCAGGCGGCACAACGGGCATTGCCCGCGCAGTGACCGCAGCACCGGATGGCTACACCATCGCCATGGGCCATCTTGGCACGCTCTCGGCTGCGCCCGCTCTCTTCAAGGATCTGAAGTATGATCCGATCGCTGGCGTCCAGCACATTGGCCTTGCCGGTGGCACGCCGATCCTGATCGTCGCGCGCACTGACTTCCCGCCCGCCGATCTGAAGGATTTCGTGGCTTACCTGAAAGCCAATGTTGAGAAGGTAAATCAGGCGCATTCCGGCGTCGGCTCGGTTGCCTGGACAACCTGCACCCTGCTGAAGGCGCAGCTTGGCCTCGAGAAGATCAATGCTGTCGCCTATCGCGGCTCGGCCCCGGCCTTGAATGATCTCGTGGGCAAGCAGGTCGATTTCATGTGCGACCAGATCCCCAGCGTGTTCCCGCAGGTGCAATCCAACACAATCAAGGCCTATGCCATTGCCTCGGCCGAGCGCTCTCCCGCGCTGCCGAACATTCCGACCACCAAGGAGGCCGGCCTGCCCGATTTCCAGATTGAGGCATGGAACGGCATTGTTGCGCCCAAGGGCCTCCCGGCTGACATCACAGCCAAGCTCGTTGATGCGCTCGACAAGGCACTTAAAGACGAAGGCACCCGCAAGAAGCTGGTCGATATTGGCACGGTGATCCCCACCGCCATTGAGCGCACACCTGCCGGCTTTGCTGCCCTGATCAAGCGCGATGCCGACAAGCTCGGCCCGGTGCTCGCTGCAGCACCGAAGTAATTCTACGCAAAGTGAGGATGCAGCAATGGCGGGCCACGTGGCCCGCCATTGCTGTTTGTACGTAGGTTCATCGCCATTCTCGCATGGCGTTATGCGGGCAGCGGCAGTTGACGATCATGCGCAACCGGGCGATGCGCGAAGGCATGGATGGTCACAACCAGACACCGCAAACCGATACCGCGCCTGGCGCTCCTGTCATCACGCTGGCAGGCGTGGTGCGGGGCGTCATGCTTTTCATGCCGTTGC
>JBOFIL010000218.1:0-3435 GCA_051650165.1 Allobosea sp. | reverse complement strand
TCCGGGCCGGCAACACCACAAGCAGGTGCGGCATTTCAATCGCATTGGCGTGCAGGCGGGGTCAATCCACGCGTCCGCATGGCAGCCGCGCTTCTGCTTGCGCTGACCCAGGCAAGCCAAGGCAAATTTGAATGCTTGTGGCCCAGCGGCCTCACGGCAGCAGCGCGTCCGGCACCTCGCCAAGCGCCAGCCGGCGCGGGCGGTTGAGCCGCACCATCGGCTCGATCTGCCAGATGGCGAGGCCAAGCATGAAGAGCGCGAACAACGCCGCATTGTTCTGGCCGCGCTGCCAGGCCATCCAGGCAAAGAGCGACATGCCGACCGTCGCGCCGAAGCCCACGGCAGCAAAAATCGCCCAGATGATCCAGGAGCGACCGCCAATGAAGCGGCAATCCGGGTTGGCCTTCGCCACAGCCTCAGCCACGCGGCGGGTAAAGCGACGATAGCTTTCCTCCTGCCGATCCAGATCAACAAAACTGCGCCAGGAGAGATTGCCGAAGGTGATGGTGCGGCCATCCTTCAGCTGAAGCTCGGTCTTGTAGCCATTGGTCGAGATGCTGTTGGGCTGAAAGAAGAACCGCACTTGCTCGACAGCGCCAAGCGCCACCCGCTCGATCTTGCGGGTCTGGTCAATGACCAGGATGTCGCCCTCCAGGCGATAGGCGATGTCAAAGCCGACAGGGCGCGGCTTCTGGCGAAAATCAGGATCGTGAAAAATCTCGTCATTCATGACAAGGCGATTAGCCTGCCGCCGCGCAAAAGGCCAGCATCGCCCTAGACGCTCATGCGGCGGCGGATGTCATCTTCATCCATGCTGGCGCGGTCGCCTGACAGCGTCACCTCGCCGCGATCCATCACATACCAGTTGTCAGCCAACTCCTTGGCGAAATCAAAATACTGCTCCACCAACACAATGGCCATGTCGCCCTTGTCGCGCAGATAGGCGATGGTGCGGCCAATATCCTTGATGATGGAGGGCTGGATGCCCTCTGTCGGCTCATCCAGCACCAGCACCTTTGGCCTCGTCACCAGCGCGCGGGCAATCGCAAGCTGCTGCTGCTGCCCGCCGGACAAATCGCCGCCGCGCCGGCCCAGCATGGATTTGAGCACCGGGAAGAGATCATACAGCTCCTCCGGCACAAAGCGCTCAGCGCGTTTGAGGGGCGCAAAGCCTGTCTCAAGATTTTCCTTCACGGTGAGCAGCGGGAAGATTTCGCGCCCCTGCGGCACGAAGGCGATGCCCCGCCTCGCGCGCTCCTCCGGCTTGAGCGATTTGATGCTCTCCTCCGCGAGCGTGATGTCACCCTTGCTGATGGCCTGGTGGCCGACAATGGCGCGCATCAGCGAGGTCTTGCCGACGCCGTTGCGGCCCAGAACACACGTCACCTCGCCGGCGCGGGCCATGATGCTCACGCCGCGCAGCGCCTGCGCCGCGCCATAATGGAGGTCGATCTCGGAGACAGTCAGCATCATTACCGCCCCAGATACACTTCGATGACGCGCGGATCACCCGCAACCGCATCGATGGTGCCTTCCGAGAGCACCGAGCCCTCATGCAGGCAGGTGACCTTGCAATCGAGCGCGCGCACAAAGCCCATGTCGTGCTCGACCACGATGACGGAATGATCGCGGTTGATCTCCTTCAGGAGCTCGGCGGTGGCTTCCGTCTCCGCATCGGTCATTCCCGCAACTGGCTCATCCACCAGCAGCAGCTTTGGGTCTTGTGCCAGCAGCATAGCAATTTCGAGCCACTGCTTTTGGCCATGGGAGAGATCGCCAGCGAGGCGCTCACGATGCGCGACAAGCCGCACCTTCTCCAGCAGCGCGTCGATGCGCTCACTCGGCACGCGGTTGCGCGCACCAAACAGCGCCGAGAACGGCCCGCGCTCGCCCTTCAGCGCCAGCAGCACATTGTCAGCGACAGAATGGCTGTCGAACACGGTCGGCTTCTGGAACTTGCGCCCGATGCCAAGTCCGGCAATCGCGGCCTCGTCATAGCGGGTGAGGTCAATCTTGCCATTGTCGAACAGCACATCGCCCTCATCGGGGCGCGTCTTGCCGGTGACGATATCCATCATCGTGGTCTTGCCGGCACCATTCGGGCCGATGATGGCGCGCATCTCGCCCGGCTCCAGCGTGAGCGAGAGATTACGGATCGCCCTGAAGCCATCGAACGAGACGCTGACACCATCGAGATACAAGATTGCGCGGGTAAGGCTGCTCATGCCACGCCCTCCGCCGCGCTGGCCTGAGACGCGGGCGGCGCAGATGTGGGAGGCGCTGGTGTGGGAGGCTTGGCCTTGCGCGATAGCTTGCCGCGAACCTCGTCGATCAGCCCAAGTATGCCCTTGGGCATGGCGAGCGTGACCAGCACGAACAGCCCGCCGAGCGCAAACAGCCAGTAGGGCGCGAGGAAGCCGGTGGTGAAGATGGTCTTGAGGTAATTGACGCTGACAGCGCCAAGCGCCGCGCCGACCAACGTGCCGCGCCCGCCCACAGCCACCCATATGACGGCTTCAATCGAGTTCGCTGGCGAGAACTCCGACGGGTTGATGATACCGACCTGCGGCACATAAAGCGCGCCCGCCATGCCGGCGATCATGGCCGAGAGGGTGAAAGCCAGCAGCTTGTGATGCTCGACGCGATAACCCAGAAAGCGCGTGCGGCTCTCGGCATCGCGGATAGCCACCAGCACCTTGCCATAGGTGGAGGAAACCACCACGCGGCACAGGATGAAGGTGAGCATCAGCATCACCACGGTCAGCACAAACAGCGTGATGCGTGTGCCTTGCGCCTGCACGCTAAAGCCCAGAATATCCTTGAAATCGGTCAAGCCATTATTGCCGCCAAAGCCCATGTCGTTGCGGAAAAACGCCAGGAACAGCGCGTAGGTCAGCGCCTGCGTGATGATCGAAAGATAGACACCGGTGACGCGGCTTCGGAAGGCCAACCAGCCGAACACGAAGGCGAGGATGCCCGGCACCAGCAGCGCCATGAACATCGCATAGGGGAAAGACTGGAAGCCCCACCAGGGAATAGGCAGCTCCTTCCAGTTCAGGAACACCATGAAATCGGGCAGGGTGGGGTGCGCATAGACCCCGCGCGTGCCGATCTGGCGCATGAGATACATGCCCATCGCATAGCCGCCGAGCGCGAAGAATGCGCCGTGGCCCAGCGAAAGAATGCCACAATAGCCCCAGGCCAGATCAAGCGCGACGGCGAGCATCGCATAGCAAAGATATTTGCCAAGCAGCACCACGGTGCCGGTCGAAACATGGAAGATTGAGCCTTGCGGCACATAGAGATTGCCGATCGGCACAAGAATGCCGACGGCAGCGAGAATGCAGAGGAAAATCACCCCCCTGCCCTCGATCAGCTTGAGGAAACGCGCGGTCAGCATGGCTACTGCTCCACCGCCCGCCCCTTGAGCGCGAA
>JBOFIL010000217.1:0-4106 GCA_051650165.1 Allobosea sp. | reverse complement strand
CGTCGGCGACATCGGCGAGCCGGCGCTCCATGCCCTTCAGCCAGGTCTCGACCACGGCGTCGAGCAGCGCCTCCTTGGAGGGGAAATAACGGTAGACATTGGCATGCGTCATGCCCGCTTCTTCCGCCACGCCCACCACTGTGAGTCGGCGCGGGCCAAAACGGCGCAGATGCTCCCCCGCTATGCCAAGCAGCCGCTGGTCCACAGGCTCGCGCGAGGGGAACACAGGCGTCAGCGGCATCTGATTCTGGCCTCACCCATCGCGAGATTGCTCATGTCTCGACCAACCCTGTTGTGTTGCCGGAGCCCGCAGAATCGCCCCTTCCATGCGGCAAGGCAAGATAGCCTTCCGAGCCCATCTCGATCAGCCGCGACACTGTGCGGTCAAAGGCGAAGGCCTCATAGCCGCCCTTGTGTCCCGCTTCCGCCTGATATAGCCTCTGGGGCGGCGCATCCGCCGAGCAGACCAGCTTCACATGGTTCTCGTAAAGCGCATCAATCAGGATGATGAAACGCCGCGCCTCATTGCGATTGGCGGGGCCCAGTCGCGGCACACCATCAAGCACCAGCGTATGAAAGCGCCTTGCAAGCGCGAGATAATCCGGCGCGGCATAGGCCTGCGCGCACAAAGCCTCAAAGCTTGCACGCGCCACGCCGCCTTCCGCTTCCGGCACGCGAAACTCATGCCCCAGCACATCCAGCACCAAAGGTGCGCCCTTGGCACGTCCCGTCAGACGCAGGAATGCCCCATCCAGCGCAGCCTTGGCCTTCGCATCCGCTGGGGAATGATAGACCGGCTGGCCGGCAAGCTTCTCCAGCCGGAAATCCGTGCGTGCCTCCAGCTTCAGCACCTCACAATTCTGTTTCAGCAGGGCGATGAAGGGCAGGAAAAGCGCCCGGTTCAACCCGCCCTCATAGAGCCGATCAGGCGCAACATTCGAGGTCGCGACGACAGTCACGCCAAGCCCGAACAGCGCCGTGAACAACCTTGCGAGGATCATGGCATCGGCAATGTCGGTCACGGCAAACTCATCAAACGAGATCAGCTTCGCCTCGGCAGCCAAGGCTGATGCGACGGCAAGGATCGGGTCATTATCCTTCACCTCGCCGCGCTTTTCCCTCTGCCGCCATTCATGAATGCGGGCATGCACATCAGCCATGAAGACATGGAAATGCGCGCGGCGTTTGGCCGCCACAGGCGCAGCCTCATGGAACAGGTCCATCAGCATGGTCTTGCCACGGCCGACCTCGCCCCAGATATAGAGCCCCTTCAGCGGCGGTTTTGCATCGCTTTTGCCCCGAAACAGCCAGCCAAGAGCGCTGCCCTTGCGTGCCAGCCCGCGCTCACGCAGCTGAATACACAGCCCATCCAGCCGACGCAGCACAGCAATCTGGGCCGGATCAGCTTCGAGATGCCCTTCGGCAACGCGCGCGTGATAACGATCGAGGATGGAGATGTGGGTCATGCGTGGCTTCGAACGGCTCCGCTCGGCAATGCCGCATTATGTGCCCTGCCCGCAAGCCTGCTGTACAAAGTTGCGAGGTTCAACGCGACAGGCTGAGGCCGGCGCCTGATCGCGCCACAGCGCCCGACATCGACGCGCCATCATTGACCCGCAGCCGCGCCGCCACCGCACCGCCTGGCTGGTAGAGGTAAACCTCGCCATCGCGATAATCCCACGCCGTGACCTTCTGGATTTCCTTGTTCTGGCAGTTGCCAGCTGAGGCCCGGTAAAGATCCAGCGCCGGCGATGATGAGAGCATCACCCGGCACGTGCCGCCCGTGACCTCCCGCGCTGTCCAGCCGCCGATCACGCCATCACGCGACGAAACAGGCCCGGAGCGCGCAGAACCAGAGCGACCAGCCCCTTGCGAGCCGTCACCCAATGTCGCGACACGGCCCGCTCCCCCCAGTGTCGGCACCTCTGGCGGCGTGGTCGAGCCCGTCGTTGCTGCTGTTGGTGGTGGTGATGGCCGGAACAGCGGATCATCGGGCGGTGTCGCGCCCGGAAGTGTTGAAACTTGTGTCGGAGCCGGCGCCCCGCCAATCGGCGGCAAGGGCTGCGCCGTGACTGGCGCGGAAACGGGCGCAGGCGTGGCTGGCAACGGCGCTTGATAGACCGGCTGCGAGGAGACCCGCGATGAAGGCTGGAAACCGCCATCGAAACGGCTCGTGCCAGCGCAAGCGCCAAGCGTGAGGCCAAGTGAGCAGGCGACAAGAAGAGTGGCAGCGTGACGCATCATGAAAGCCCGGTCCGTTGTGATTCGGCTTGTCAGTGCGCGCAGATTAAGGCCGACCCATGACGCAGGGAATGGGGATTGTCCTTCTCACCTTGCGGGAGAAGGTGATCCGCAGGATCGGATGAGGGGTGATGCGAAGCTTTCCCCTCACCCGGCCTCGCATTGCTCGTCCACCCTCTCCCGCAAGGGGAGAGGGAAAGGAAGATCACACCTGTCGCGCCACCATCATCTTCTTGATCTCGGCAATGGCTTTCGCCGGGTTCAGCCCCTTCGGGCAGGCATTGGCGCAATTCATGATCGTGTGGCAGCGATAAAGCCGGAACGGGTCTTCGAGATTATCGAGCCGCTCGCCGGTGGCCTCGTCACGGCTGTCGATCAGCCAGCGATAGGCCTGAAGCAGCACGGCGGGGCCGAGATAGCGGTCGCCATTCCACCAGTAGCTGGGGCACGAGGTCGAGCAGCAGGCGCACAGGATGCACTCGTAGAGCCCGTCAAGCTTCTCGCGGTCAGCCTTGTCCTGCCGCCATTCCTTTTCGGGCTTCGGCGTGGTGGTCTTGAGCCATGGCTCGATCGAGGCGTGCTGCGTGTAGAAGCGCGTCAGATCCGGCACCAGATCCTTGATCACCGGCATATGCGGCAGCGGATAGATAGCGACCACACCCTTGGCATTGATCGACTCGTCGATGGACGAGGTGCAGGCAAGCCCGTTGACGCCATTCATGTTCATGGCGCAGGAGCCGCAAATGCCCTCGCGGCAGGAGCGGCGGAAGGTCAGCGTCGAGTCGATCTTCGCCTTGATCCAGATGATCGCGTCGAGCACCATCGGCCCGCAATCATCGCGGTCCACCCAGTAGGTGTCCATGCGCGGGTTGCTCTCGCCATCCGGATCATAGCGATAGACCTTGAACTGCGTCAGGTTCACGGCATTGGCGGGCTTTGGCCACACCTTGCCATCAACGAGGCGGGAGTTCGCGGGGAGATTGAATTCAGCCATGGTGTGTCAGCCCCTCAATACACGCGCGCTTTCGGCGCGATGTATTCGATCTCGTTGGACATAGTGTAGGTGTGCACCGGGCGGTAATCGATGCTGGTCTCGCGCTTGGTCTCGTCGATCCAGGCGAGCGTGTGCTTCATCCAGGTCTTGTCGTTGCGCTCGGAATAATCCTCGCGCGCATGGGCACCGCGGCTCTCGGTGCGGTTCAGCGCCGAGTCCATGGTGACGACGGCCTGCGTGATCAGATTGTCGAACTCCAGCGTCTCGAGCAGATCGGTGTTCCAGATCAGCGAGCGATCCTGGATGCCGACATCATCCGTGCCGCTCCAGACCTTGTGGATCTGCTCAGAGCCTTCCGAGAGCGTCTCGCCAGTGCGATACACCGCGCAGTTGTTCTGCATGGTGCGCTGCATCTGGTTGCGCAGTTCTGCTGTGGGCGTCGCGCCCTTGGCATTGCGGAAACGGTCGAGACGGGAAAGCGCGAGATCAGCCGAATCCTTCGGCAATTCTGCTTGCGCCTCGCCCGGCGTGACAACCTCGGCGCAGCGCAAGCCGGCGGCCCGGCCAAACACCACGAGGTCGATCAGCGAATTCGAACCCAGCCGGTTCGCGCCATGCACGGAGACGCAGGCCGCTTCGCCAATCGCCATCAGCCCCGGCACCACCTTGTCCGGGTCGCCGCCGGCCTTGGTCAGCACCTCGCCATGGTAGTTCGTCGGGATGCCGCCCATGTTGTAATGCACCGTCGGCAGAACCGGGATCGGCTCACGCGTCACGTCCACGCCCGCAAAAATCCTGGCGCTTTCAGAGATGCCCGGCAGGCGCTCATGCAGGATCGCCGGATCGAGATGGTCGAGGTGCAGGTTGATGT
>JBOFIL010000216.1:0-2899 GCA_051650165.1 Allobosea sp. | reverse complement strand
CAGCGTCGCAACTGCCGTGATTGACCACCGCCCCTTCGGCAAGGATCGCGAGGCCTTCGAGCGCGAGATTGATGCGCGGCTGCGCGCCGAGCAGATCGAACTCGTCTGTCTGGCAGGCTTCATGCGCGTGCTCACGCCGTGGTTCGTGAAGCGCTGGGAGGGGCGGATGCTCAACATCCACCCTTCGCTGCTGCCGGCCTATAAGGGTCTGCACACGCATGCGCGCGCGCTGGCCGATGGCGCATCGGAGCATGGCTGCACAGTGCATTGGGTGGTGGCTGATCTGGATGCCGGGCCTGCTATTGCGCAAGCTCGCGTGCCTGTTCTGTCGGGCGATGATGAGGCGACGCTCGCCTCACGCGTGCTGGCGCAGGAGCATGTCATCTATCCCCAGGCGCTGGCGGATGTCGCCAGCGGACGGGTCAGATACGATCGCTCCTGAAAGCGGCCGTCAGATCGGACGACGCAGGCCGCAGCTGTCAATCTGCGCAAGGGCCTTGGCGCGGGTTGTGTCGTTGAAATAACCTGTATCTCGGAAGGCCTGGATCTCAGGCCGCGACATGGCGCGAACCGTTCCGCGTGCATAGCAGCTGCAACGGTTGCGAATGTCAGACGGGCCAACGCCAGTGAGAAGAGGGCCTTGTGTGCGCACGCAGGCATTGAGCGCCCGCTGCTGGATCTGTGCTGGCGAGAGGTTCTTCGCAGTTGGATCAGGCGGGGGCAAAGGCGCGCTGCCCGCAGCCAGAGCCAGGCTGGTCAGCCCGAAAAACATCACATTCGAAAGAAGATAGCGCCGCATCACATCCCCCATTTAAGTCCGCACTCTCTTCGGCGGTTGGCGCGCCCGCGTCAAGCGGCTCGTAGGTGTCAAGCCGGCTTGCTATCTCTTTCTAGCCCAGACCTTGTTGTCATGGAATGCTGCGCCGCCATAAGGCGCGACCTGATCGGCTCCGGTCAGCACATTGATGCCCTCGCCCTCAAGGTGCGCCCGGTTTGGCCAGATCGACTCGGCGATAACAACCCCGCGCTGCACGCCATCGAACAATCGCGCGGTCAGCACCACCTCGCCGCGCGCATTGCCAATGCGCACCATGTCGCCATCCGCCACATCCAGCATTGCCGCATCATCCGGGTGCATCATCAGCGTCGGCCCACTCGCGTCCTCCTTGGCGCGCGAGGTCGGCGTTTCGGTGAAGGTGGAATTGAGGAAGTTCCGCGCCGGGCTCGTGGCCAGACGGAACGGATGTGCCTCATCCGCCGCCTCGATCACCGCCCAATGATCCGGCAGGTCAGGCATCTGATCCCACGGCCCCATGGGCCCATCATTGGCATTGGGCACTTTGGGCCAATCCGGCTTGAAACGGAATTTGCCATCCTTCCAGGCAAAGCCTTTGAGATAATGCGCCTGGTCGAAGCTGGGCTGCACATCGAGCCATTTCGCCTCAATCAGCGCGTCCAGCGTGCCATGGCCAGAATTCTGGAGCGTCCAGTCGATGATCTCGCGCGGGCTCATGTCAAAGCCGCGATGCTCCGCGCCAACGCGGGCGGCAATATCGCTGATCACCTCATGGTTGGAGCGGCATTCGTCCGGCGGCTCGATCAGCTTGCCCCCCCACATGACGTGTTGATGGCCACCGCCCTGATACAGGTCGTCATGTTCCATGAACATGGTCGCCGGCAGCACGATGTCCGCCATGTCGGCGGTTTCGGTCATGAATTGCTCATGCACCACAGTAAACAGGTCATCGCGGGCAAAACCCTGTTTCACCAGCCGCTGCTCAGGCGCGACATTCATGGGGTTGGTGTTCTGGATGAGAAGCGCCTTCACTGGCCCTCCCCCGCGCAAAGCTTGCGTGTCGCCGGTCAGCACCCGCCCGATCTGGGATTGATCGAGCATCCGCACATTCGGATCGCGCGCATCAAGCCCCTCGATCAGGGATTTGCGCCAATGGTAGATCGCGCCATTATTATGGAAGGCACCGCCGCCCTCATGCGCCCATGCACCCGTCACTGCCGGGATGCAGAGCGCTGCATGCATGTTGACCGCGCCATTGCGCTGCCGGCCAAAGCCATACCCCAGACGGAAGAAGGTGCGCTTGTTGCGCCCGATGAGCGCCGCGAATTCCTCGATCTCGGCAACCGATAACCCGGTGATCGCCGCTGCCCATTCTGGGTCACGCCCCTTCACATGCGCTTCAAGCTCCGCAGGCGCATCGGTGAAATCCCGCATATACGCGCGATCCGCATAGTCATCGCGGAAGAGGATGTGCATCACGGCGCAGGCAAGCGCACCATCCGTGCCGGGCCTCAACACCAGGCCCAGATCGGCCTGATCGATAGTGCCATTACGGTAGATGTCGATGGCGACAATCTTCGCGCCGCGCTCCTTCCGGGCTTTCACGGCATGGTGCATGACATTGACCTGCGTGTTCACCGCATTGGTGCCCCAGATCACGATGCAATCCGATTGTGCCATTTCGCGCGGATCAACACCCGCGAGCTTGCCTGTGCCGGCAATGAACCCTGTCCAGGCCATGTTGGTGCAGATGGTCGAATATTGCCCGGAGTATTTCTTGACATGGCGCAGGCGATGGATGCCATCGCGCATCACCAGCCCCATCGTGCCGGCATAATAATAGGGCCAGATCGCCTCTGCGCCATGCTCCGCCTCAATGGCAAGGAAGCGCTGCCCAATCTCGTCGAGCGCCTCATTCCATGAGATGCGCGCGAAACGCCCCTCGCCTTTTGCGCCAACCCGCTTTTGTGGATACATCAGGCGATCAGGATGGTGGATGCGCTCATTGTAGCGCGCCACCTTCGCGCAGATCACGCCATCGGTGTAGCTGTTGCCCTTGTGGCCACGCACCCGCCCGATGCGGTTGCCATCAAGCACCTCGAC
>JBOFIL010000215.1:0-4129 GCA_051650165.1 Allobosea sp. | reverse complement strand
TGTTCTTGGTGCGCCGGGAGAGAACCTGGATGGTGCGGCGGATCTCTTCATCACGGCCGATCACCGGGTCGAGCCTGCCTTCGCGTGCGGCAGTGGTCAGATCGCGCGCATATTTCTTCAGCGCATCATAGGCATTCTCGGCAGAGGCCGAATCCGCTGTGCGGCCCTTGCGGATCGCTTCGATGGCACCATTCAGGCCTTGCGCGGTGACAGCGCCAGCGCTGAGCGCCTTGCCGGCCTCGGTCTCTTTTTCCAGTGCCAGCGCCAGCAGCAGCCGCTCGGCGGTGACGAAGGAGTCGCTCGCCTTCTTCGCGGCCTGCTCGGCTGTGGCCAGCACGCGCGAGAGCTGCGCTGTCAGATGCACGCTACCAGCGCCGCCGCCGCTCACCTTGGGCAGTTTGCCCAGCGCCAGCTCATTGGCCTGCCGCACGCGGGTCGCACTGCCGCCAGCCCGCTCGATCAGCCCGGAGGCGAGGCCCTCCTCATCATCAAGCAAGGCTTTCAGAAGATGCTCAGGCGCGAATTGCTGATGGCCCTCACGCAGCGCAATGGTTTGCGCTGCCTGCAGGAAGCCTTTTGAGCGATCCGTATAATTATCGAGATTCATGTCGTTTCTCCGCCCGCCCTCGCGCCCCGTAATAGCCTTGTGGCAACGCGCTGGCTGCAAGCCAAATCAGACCCCCGGCTGGGCAATCTGTCGAGCCCTCATGTTGTGTTGCAGATGCGCAACATCAAGAGGGTGTGCGGGCTGGTGTATGCCTTGGTAAATCGCGATGCTGATCGCAGCGAATCGGCGAGGCACCATGGCTGGCACCAAGAGGCAGCAGGAGATCCGCAAGGCGCTGCGCCAGACAGCGCCGCTGATCCCATTTGACGAGGCGCAGGACGTGCTGGCCCGCGCGGGCCGCGCCAGCATGAAGGAGCTGTCGCCCACTGTTGCCCTCTGGCTATCGCTGGCCAGCCATGTGCGCCATCGCCATACGGATTATGACACACTGCTTGATGAGGGCTATGAGCGCGATGCAGCGCGGCATTTCGTGATTGATGCAACCGATGCCAAGCTCACCGAATGGGGCTGCGCGAGGCGGGTTGCGGATGACGCGGTTGCCGATGATGAACAAGACAAGCCAGCTGCGCCACGCCAGCGCCGGAGAATATCAGATGCGGATTGAGAGCCTTTATCGCTACCCGGTGAAGGGGCTCAGCCCCGAAGCTCAGACGCGCGTGGCGCTGGAGCCTGGCGGCTATTGGCCGGGAGACAGGCTGTTCGCCATCGAGAACGGGCCGTCCGGTTTCGATCCTGCAAGCCCCACACATGAGCCGAAGATCAAGTTCCTGATGCTGATGCGCAATGAGTCACTGGCGCGGCTCATCACGCGGTTTGATGATGGCAGCGGTGATCTCATCATCATCCATGAAGGGCGCGAGGCGCTGCGTGCGAACACCATCACCGAGGCTGGCAGGGCGGCAATTGCCGATTTTTTTGCCGGCTACTCAACGAATGATTTGCGTGGCGTGCCGCGCCTTCTCACAGCACCAGATGGTTATCGCTTCATGGATTCGCGCTCCGGCTTTGTCTCGCTGATCAACCTCGCGAGCGTCGCTGACCTTGAGGCGCGCATGGATGCCGCCATCGACCCGTTGCGGTTTCGCGGAAACCTCTATGTCGATGGGCTGCCGGCGCTCACGGAGCTGGACTGGCCGGAAGGCACAAGGCTGGAGAGTGCGCGCGGCGTCGTGTTCGAGGTGATCAAGCGGATTGACCGCTGCGCTGCCACCAATGTTGATCCGGCCACCGGCATCCGTGACCTGCAAATTCCGAAGGCGCTGATGCGCCAATACGGCCATCTCGATTGCGGGGTCTATCTGCGCATCATTGCCGGCGGCAGTCTTGGCACTGGCGAGCGGCTGGAGCACGTCACGCCGCCTTTGCGTGACGCACTTCCGATGGGGTGAGCACAGGAGGCGCCGGCGATTGCGCCGCCGCCTTATTCTGCCGTGCCTTCAGCCTCGGCCTTGGGCTTGTTGCGCGCACCGGGCGGGCGTCCACGGCGGCGCGGCGCAGCCTCGGCTGCCTCTGCCGCGGGGGCTTCCTGCTGCTGATCCGCATCGATCTCGATGGTCTTGCGACGCGGCTGCGTGACGAAGGATGGCAGCCCGATGGATGAGGCATCGGCATCGATCACGGCCCGCGGCTGACGCCCCTCAACCTCAGCCTGCTGCGCCCGCTCCGGCTGCATCTGACTGGGCTGATCCTGATTCTCGAAGCGTGGCTGCTCGCCATTCTGATCATCGCGGCGGGGACGCTCGAAACGATCGCGGTCGCGCCCGAAACGCTCGTTACGATCATTGCTCTGGCGATCATTGTTCGGGCGTTCGTTGTTGTTGCGATCGCCGCCTTGTCCGCCGCCGCCCTGCCGGTCAAAGCGCCGGTTGTTGCGGTCATTGTTATTGCGGTCGTTGCGATCAAAACGCTGGCCGTTGCGGTCTCCGCGATTCTCGTTGCGGTCGCCGCGATTGTCATTGCGGTTCTGGTTCTCGCGTGGGCCTCGGGTGTCCTGGCTGTAGGGCTGGTCGTCCGGGTTGCCCATCTGGCCGGGGCCAACAGGCTGGTCCGCGCCTGCGGGGTAAGGGCCGCCCTCATCATCGCCTTCATCATCACCATCTTCACCCTCTTCGCCGAAGGGGCGTGCGGGCTGGAACTGATGGCCATATTGCTGGGTCATCTGTTCTTGGGCGGCGAGAACGATGCGCCAGTAATGCTCGGCGTGCTGGAAATAGCTTTCCGCCATCACCGGATCACCGGAAGACTGCGAATCGCGCGCCAGCTGGGCATATTTTTCGGCGATGTGCTGGGCCGTGCCGCGCACCTTCACGTCCGGCCCGTTGGATTCGTAGCTGCGCTGGAGCGGATTTGGCCCGCGTCCACCACCACCACCACCACCGCCGCCGCCGCCATTGCGGTTACGGCCTCTCATGCGCCGGTTCTGACCTTGTCTCATGCCTGTTGTTCTCGGTGGTGGGCCGCAATCCCCTTGCGGCCTATGGGGTGGCGCTGATGTGCGCCGCGCAATCTGGTCATGGGAACATCAGCGACAGGCCGACCCGGACAATGCTGCCCGTTTTCAACGACGCATGCGCAGGCTGTTCTCAATCCGCTCTTTGCCCTGTTAGCGGGATGCGCTTCTGACGCATGCCCGAAAGCCCAATCGTGATGGTTGGCGTTCCATTCTTGGTGACCCATCGCCCCGGCCCGGAGGAATTTCTTCCTCATCACGGACCTCAACACCGCACATCACGTACATTGCTGTTTGGCTGATGGCGGGTGAATAGCCGGTTTTTGCCGGGCTGTCCAAGGAATTTCCGCAAGCTTCCGGTTTGTCCCATGGTTTATGTTGAAGATGGGCGTCTCATTTAGAAGATGCGCGTGGCCCGGAGCCGGCAAGACGCAGCATGAGCGCGCGTGGCACCCCGCCCAGATCCTTGCGGCAGGAAACAACTGTCAGGCCTTGCGCCTCACTGAGGTCGCTGACGGGGGCCTCCTGGCCAATGCCAAGCTCGATCACTGCCAGCCCTTCATCAGCCAGAAGGTGGGGCAAGGCTTGGCCAAGGCGGCGATAGGCAACGAGCCCATCCGCCCCGCCATCGAGCGCCCGCATGGGATCATGCACCCGCACGGCGGGCGCAAGCCCGGCAACCTCGCTGCTTGCGATGTAGGGCGGATTGGAGAGGATGACGTCTGCCTTTACGCTGAGCGCTGCATCCCAATCCGATGCAATCCAATGGCAGCGCTTGCCCACGCCCGCTGCCTCGGCATTGGCGCGTGCCGTGCGGAGTGCCCCGATGCTGACATCCACGCCGATGCCGCGTGCGCTGGCGCATTCGCTCATCAGCGCGATGAGCAGACAGCCCGTGCCAGTGCCAAGATCGAGGATGGTCAGAGGTGCGTTCTTGCGCGGACCCAGCGCCTCAAGCGCCGCTTCGATGAGGGTTTCGCTGTCGGGCCTTGGCTCAAGCGTATCGGGCGAAAGCTGGAATGAAATGCCCCAGAAGTCACGATGACCGATGATGCGCCCCACAGGTTCGCCCGCAATGCGACGCGCCAACATGGTCTCGAAGTGTTGGGCAG
>JBOFIL010000214.1:0-7000 GCA_051650165.1 Allobosea sp. | reverse complement strand
GTTTGGGCAGTTGCGCGACAAAATTTGCGCCGCCTTCGAGGCCATCGAGGATGAGGCCACCGAGGATGGGGCCATCGTGCCATTCTTGCCCGAAGCGCCAAAAGAACCCGGCCGCTTCGTGCGCACCCCGCACCAGCGCACCAATCATGATGGCGCGCCCGGCGGCGGCGGCGTGATGTCGATGATGTCAGGGCGTGTGTTCGAGAAGGTCGGCGTGCATGTCTCGACCGTGTTCGGCACCTTCCAGAAGGAATTCGCTGCGCAAATCCCCGGCGCAGCCGACGATCCGCGCTTCCATGCCACGGGTATTTCGCTGATCGCCCACCCATGGAACCCGCATTCGCCCACCGTCCATATGAACACGCGCTTTGTCTTGACGACCAAGCCATGGTTCGGCGGCGGGGCGGATCTGACGCCAATGCTCAACCGCCGGCGCACACAGGAAGATCCTGACAGCATCGCCTTCCATGCCGCGATGCAGGCCGCCTGCGCGGGCCAGCCCAGCGCCGATTATCCGCGCTTCAAGGATTGGTGCGATGAGTATTTCTATCTGCCACACCGGCAGGAGCCACGCGGCATTGGCGGCATATTCTATGATTATGTCTGGACGGGCGATGTCGAGGCAGATTTCGCCCTGACCCGCAGCGTCGGCGAGGCCTTCCTCAAAGCCTATCTGCCGATCCTGCGCGCCAATATGGCTAAGCCATGGACGCAAGCCGACCGGCACGAGCAACAGGTCAGGCGCGGGAGATATGTCGAATATAATTTGCTCCATGACCGTGGCACCATCTTTGGCCTCAAGACCGGCGGCAATGTCGCGGCAATCCTCTCATCCATGCCGCCCACCGTGCGCTGGCCCTGACGCGACTTGATAGGCAGGACTTATATCAGGACATGATAAGCAGCGATTATCACGCGCAAGGTTCAAATATCTGATAAATATGGATATTCAGGCTTGAAACATGAGGCAAGCCTGCCCTAGATCACTGATCTAGGCAACCTGGAAAACCTTGCACGCGAATGGATGTCGCTTCTGCCTTTGGCTCCGCTTTTGGCCTGATTGCCAGCGCTGATCCGCAATTCATGCAGATCGTGGCGCTGTCGCTCAAGGTCACGCTGAGCGCTGTGCTGATTGCGGGGGTGATCGGCCTGCCGCTTGGCGGCCTTCTGGCATTGTCGCGCTTTCCGGGCCGCTCATGGCTGATCGTGCTGGTCAATGCGCTGATGGGCCTGCCGCCGGTTGTGGCCGGGCTGGTGATTTTCCTGATGCTCTCGCGCTCCGGGCCGCTGGGCGGGCTTGGCTGGCTGTTCACGCCCTCCGCCATGGTGGCGGCGCAGGCGCTGCTCGTGCTGCCGATCATTATCGCGCTGACGCGACAAATCGTCGAAGACCTCTGGGGCGAGTATCGCGAGCATCTCACCTCGTTGGGCCAAACCGGCATCAAGGCCTTGCCCACCTTACTCTGGGATGGGCGCTTCTCGTTGGTCACAGCGCTGCTGGCGGGCTTTGGCCGGGCGAGCGCCGAGGTGGGCGCGGTGCTGATCGTCGGCGGCAACATCGCTGGATACACGCGCACCATGACCACCGCCATCGCGCTCGAAACCTCGAAGGGCGATCTGGCTCTGGCGCTTGGGCTAGGTTTGGTCCTGATCATGCTCACTCTGCTCATCAATGCGCTGACCTTCGGGGCAAGCCGCATCGGCGCGCGCTTTGCCGGGCAGATGGGATAGGGGCATGATGCGCGACACCGCCTCGATCCTGCCATTGACCATTGAAGGCCTCGGCTTCGATGCAGGCGGACGAAAGCTTCTTGATGATGTCTCCTGCATCATTCAGCCGCGCGGCATCACCGCGATTCTTGGCGCGAACGGCGCTGGGAAATCGCTGCTGCTGCGGCTCTGTCATGGACTGATCTTGCCGGGCAGCGGGGCGGTGCGCTGGCACAGCGGCGGCGGCGAAGCCATGGGGCGCAAGCGCCATGCGATGGTGTTTCAGAAGCCCGTGATGCTGCGCCGCTCGGCGCGCAGCAACATCACCCATGCCCTCAACGCTGCCGGCCATTCGCATGGCAAAACGGTGTTGCGCGCAGATGAGGCGCTGGCGCGCTTTGGCTTGTCAGGGCTCGCTGGCCAACCCGCGAGGCTGCTCTCGGGCGGCGAGCAGCAACGCCTCGCGATTGCGCGCGCCTGGGCGCTCGCGCCGGAACTGTTGTTCCTTGATGAGCCGACATCGGCGCTTGATCCCGGCGCCACGCGGCAGATCGAGACCATGCTGATGGCGCTGCGAGGCGAGGGCGTGACCATGGTGATGGCCACGCATGATCTGGGGCAGGCTCGCCGCCTCGCCGACCGTGTGCTTTTCCTCGACCGAGGGCGCCTGCTGGAAGACGCCCCCGCTGCCACTTTCTTTCACCAACCCGCGACGCAAGAGGCGCGCGCATTCATTCAGGGAGATTTGCCATGGTGAAGCGCATCATGCTGCTGCTTGGCATTGTCGCAATTATGCTGGCCTTGCCCGCCGCGGCACAAAACGCGCCGCGCTTTATCGTGGTGTCCTCCACAACCTCGACGCAGGACTCCGGCCTCTTCGGCCATATCCTGCCGCTGTTCAAGGCACGCACCGGCATTGATGTGCGCGTGGTCAGCCAGGGCACCGGCCAGGCGCTGGACACAGGCCGGCGCGGCGATGCCGATGTGGTGTTCGTCCATGCCCGCGCGCAGGAATTGAAGTTTGTCGAGGATGGCTTTGGCGTCGCGCGCCAGCCGGTGATGTACAATGACTTCGTGCTGATCGGGCCGAAGGCTGACCCCGCCGGCATCAGCGGCACAAAAGACATTGCCGCTGCCCTCAAGGCCATCGCCGAGAAGAAGGCAGTGTTCATCTCGCGCAGTGATCGCTCCGGCACGCACAGCGCCGAGCTGAACCTCTGGAAACAGGCCGGCATCGAGATCGATCAAGCTAAAGGCCCTTGGTATCGCGAGATCGGCCAGGGCATGGGCGCAGCGCTCAACATGGCGGGCGCATCCTCCGCCTATGTGCTGGCAGACCGCGGCACATGGCTCAGCTTCCAGAACCGCGCTGATCTCGCCATTGTGGTCGAGGGTGATCGGCGCCTGTTCAACCAATATGGCGTCATTCTGGTGAACCCGGCCAAGCATGGGCATGTCAAGCAGGCTGAGGGCCAGGCCTTCATCGATTGGCTGACAGGGCCGGAAGGCCAGAAGGCCATCGCCGATTACAAGATCAACGGCCAGCAGCTCTTCTTCCCCAATGCGACGCAGCCGGGGGCGTGAGGTTCTGTCGGGCTTAGGCAGCAGATGAAGCAGGCCGAACCTGCAGCGTGCCGCCAAGCGCGCCAATGCTGGTCGTTCTGAACCCGCTCAACCACGCGCGGCGAGGAGAAGCCATCTTCTGCGGCAACGATCCGGACGAGCCCCTCGCAGGCATACCCAAGACGATGGTGCTGATCCGTTCAGATGGACATGTTGCCGCTGGACGGGTTTGCCGTTGTTGACGACGATACCCGTGATCTCAACGTCTGACGCCCGGCACCTCGACCGGCAGCCCACGTGCCCGATGAGCGAGGTAGAGTGACAATGCCAGATAGTCACGCGAACCCGGTGGGTGCCGAACCGCGCGGACCCCGAGTTGGCAGGCGGATAGCCGCCGGTGCAGCGATCCGAGCGTGTTCCATTCGAGCCTGTAGGCGGGATAGCCGGTGGCAAGCCCGTGCGAAATCGTATCGCCGCGCAGCTTTCGTCCGACGTTGTTGTTATGGCACTGCGCACAGGAAAGATTGAGCTGCCCCTGCCGACGCGTGTAGAGCTGCGCACCTTCCTTGAGAGCCTCGGCTGCAGGCCCGTGGCTCGCGACAACCATGGGCATCCCGCGGGAACGTGCGCCAATGGCGGTCACAAGTGACAATAGCGCTTCACTCTCGCGCCCAAACTCCGGCTCTTGCTGATGCGTGACACGGCAGCGCTCGATCCGCGCCTCCAGATCAAGGATCGTGCCGTCTGCTTCAACGACAGGGTAACGCGTGGCGATGCCCTGCGTCTTCGCAATATCACCATGACAGGAGGCGCAAGAACGCTTGCCGTTGGCAGGTGCGTTGCGCCAGAGCGCCTCGCCTTCGTCGACCCAGAGCCAGCCCGGGTGACGCGAGGGATCGTCCTGGAGCGCCTGCAACTCCGCAGCCAGAAAATCGCGCGAAGGGCGAAGCTCCTGTGCGCCCGCAGCAAATACCGCCAGCACGAAAGCGGCGGCAAACATCATTCTCATGTGACAGTCAGCCGGGCTGATCGTCGATAAATCGCACCGCCATCCTCGTGCCACTCGAACTCCACGTCGCCGGTCTCCATCGCAACCATCGTGAAGGCGAAATAGGGGTTAGCTGCAATCCCAGTTGAAAGCGCAATCCTGACAATTTCCTCGCCACCGATGCTTGCGCGAACCATATGGATAATCCGCCGCGGCACGGGGGTGAGCCCGGGTGCATCGACCGCCCTGTCCATCGGGTGGCGCGCCAGCACACGGATCTCGATAATGTCGCCGCGACGTGCAGCAGAAGGCATGGTGATGCGGGCTGGAAGTTCGCTCATCTCAACCTCCGCTCACGCAGGCGCCAAGAATGACGATGACATCCCGGGTTGCGCGATAGACCAGACCCTGACTGGTTTCGGCCACCACGATGATAGACTGACTCTCGCCGGCACGGATGCGTGTCGCGACTTCTGCGCGCCCGGAGCGTGGCGTCAGCGTGAATGTCGCGACGTGTGGAAAGGGGTTCTTCTGCGCGAGCACATGAATGGCCGCGACATGATCGTCCCGGGTCATCGGACTTTCGACGCGGATGGAGAGTTCGATAGAATTGCCGTTTTCGGATAGCGGCGGCATATCGATCATCACCTTGCCTGCCAGTGGCTGACGCCCCTTGAGGAGCGAGCGCTCTGCGGCCTCGAACCTTTCGCTGCTTGATGAGCTCATGCCTTGCGCCCCTGCCGCTGTCGACAGGACGAGGGCGGGAACCGCGATCAGCGCCCGGCGTGTCAGGAACAGCATCGTCCTACTCCACAAGCGTTACAAGATAGGCGACCACGTCCTCGATCTCCTGCGCCGTCAGGACAGGCCGGCCGGCATAAGCCGGGTCTACATTCAAAAGCCCATCGGCCTGATGATAGGACGGCATAACCGCATCCATGTTGATCCGCGTCGGATCAACCACCCGAAGCCGCATCTGACCTTGCGAGAGACGAAGTCCCACGCCTGCCAGAGGTGGACCAAGATCACCCATGAACTGCTCCCTGCGATCAGGGATCGTATGGCAGATGAGACAGTTCGCGGTCTCGCGGTTTCGCACCACCGCCAGCCCTCGTTCAGGATCACCACGATTGCCCAGAAGCGGCACGGGAATCGCATCGTCCACGACGACATAGGGCGCGGTCGGATCGGCCGCGACCAAGGTCGCGGCCAGACACCCGACGAGCGCCAGAGCTGTCCTCACGCGCGCCGCAGGTCGTGGTTCTTGAGTGGCACAGAACGAATGCGCTTGCCTGTGGCCGCAAAGATGGCGTTGAGCACAGCCGGGGCTGCCACGAAGATCGTTGGCTCACCCACACCGCCCCAGAAGCCGCCTGACGGCATCACGATCGACTCGACTTGTGGCATCTCGTCCATGCGCAGCACATTGTAGCTGTCGAAATTGGTCTCGACGATGGCCCCATCGCGCACTGTGCATTCGCCATAAAGAAGCGCCGACAGTCCGAAGACGAAAGAGCCCTCGATCTGCATCTCGATCTGCCGTGGATTGACTGCGATTCCGCAGTCGGTCGAAGCCACAATGCGGTGCATCTTGAGACGGCCCTGCGCATCGACGGAAACCTCCGCCGCCGCGGCGACATAGGAGCCGAACCCCATTTGCTGGGCGATGCCACGGTGGACACCGGCTGGTGGTGGCTTATCCCAGCCGATGCGCTCGGCAACGGCATTGAGCACGGCCAGGTGTTTCGGGTGATTGGCCATCATCTTGCGGCGGAACGCGAGTGGATCCTGGCCAGCTGCATGCGCCAGCTCATCCATGAAACACTCGACATAGATGGCATTCTGGTTGTTGTTCACGCCGCGCCAGAAATGCGGCGGCACGTGGATGTTGTTGCGCATCGCGTGATCGATGAGGAGGCTGGGGAAAGTGTAGCCAAGTGCGCCCTCAGTGCCGCCATTGTTGAGCCCCTGGAACTGCAGCGGATCACGTCCTTGCTGCAGCGCTCCGGGAAACACGGCAGCCAGGATCGACGGGCCAGAAATGCGCATATGCAGCCCTGTCACATTGCCCTGGGCATCGAGACCCGCGCTCATCTTCGCTTTGGTGGTGGGGTGGTAGCGCCCCTGCACCATATCCTCTTCACGCGTCCACATCGTTTTCACCGGAATACCCGGGAAATTCTTGGCAATGTGCACCGCCTGGGTCAGCCAATCATGCGTCGTACGCCTGCCGAAGCCGCCGCCAAGGTCCAGGCGATGCACGTCGCATTGGGTTTGCGGCAGGCCAGCCGCCGCCGCCGTTGCCGCCAGCGCGCCCTCGCCATTCTGCGTCGGACACCAGACGTCGCAGCGGGCCGCTGTCCAGACCACAGTGGCGTTCATCGTCTCCAATGGCGCATGGTTCTGATAGGGATAGCCATACACCGCCTCAACGCGCCGGGCTGCGCCGGCAATGGCCGCGCGCGCATCGCCGCTCTGGTTGCCAATAAAGGCTTCCGTTGCATTCAGGCCCTCGTCAAGAATGCGACCGATTGAAGCCGAAGAGACCTGCCCGTTGGCACCCACGTCCCATTCGACTTTTAGCGCGTCGAGCGCCGTCTTCGCCTGCCAGAAGGTCTCCGCAACGACAGCGACCGCTGTGCCTTCGACATTGAGGACCTCACGAACGCCCGGCATGCTGCGAACGGACGCCGCATCAAATGATCGCACACGGCCACCGAAGACCGGCGAGGATTTCGG
>JBOFIL010000213.1:0-2762 GCA_051650165.1 Allobosea sp. | reverse complement strand
GAGGAGCTGACTGTCACCACCAATGGCTCGCAGCTGGCGAAATACGCTTCCGAACTCGCCGATTGCGGTGTGAAGCGCATTAATGTCTCGATGGATACGCTGGACCCGGCGAAATTCCGCGAGATCACGCGCTGGGGCGATCTGGATCAGGTGCTAGCCGGCATCAAGGCCGCGCAAGCAGCCGGCATCCACGTCAAGATCAACGCCGTGGCGCTTAAAGGCGTCAACGAGGCTGAAATCGCGCCGATGATCCGCTGGGCTCATGGGGAAGGCATGGACATCACCTTCATCGAGGTGATGCCGCTGGGCGACATCGAGCCTTCGCGGCTGGAGCAATATCTGCCTCTTTCACAGGTGCGCGCTGACCTGATGGACAGCTTCACGCTGACGGATGACCCTGCCCGCACTGGCGGGCCGGCGCGCTATGTGCGCATCAAGGAAACCGGCGGGTTGCTGGGCTTCATCACGCCGCTGACGCATAATTTCTGCGAAAGCTGCAACCGCGTGCGCCTGACCTGCACCGGCACGCTCTATATGTGCCTGGGCCAGGAGGATGCGGCTGATCTGCGCGCCGCCGTGCGTGCCTCGCCCGACGACGAGCTGCTGCACCGCGCGATTGACGAGGGCATCTCGCGCAAGCCCAAGGGCCATGATTTCGTGATTGACCGCGCCAGATCAGGCCCTGCAGTCGGCCGCCATATGAGCGTGACGGGCGGCTGATCAAAACTTGTAGGCCATCCTGACACCGCCCCAATGCTCGGAGCGAACGGTGATGGGTGCATCAACCTCGCGCATCAGCACCATGTTGCCGCCGCCCATATCGCGTTGGTAGGCCTGAAGCGTGAATGGCCGCGTAGAGCGCCCGGCGGTGATGCCCGCGCGATCATCAAAAATACGCTTGTTGCGGCAATTGGCTGTGTTCCACACCGGATCATCAGGTCTCTGCGGCTGTGAATAGACCGCATTATGCACCGGAATATAACCATTACGATCAATCGAGAGCGCAAAAACCATGCGCTTGTCTCGCCTGAGATACTCTTCGTGGATGGGCGGCAGCACACGCTCAAGAGCGATAAGCGCCCGGTTGCTGAACTGCTGCGGATTGGTGCCGGTGATGGGACGATAGTTCGTGTCGAACAGATCGCGTGATGACAAACCACCATCATCGCACAGGCGCATCATCGCAGACTGCACCTCGCCGGCGAAGGCCTGCGCCAGCTCCACCAGCGGGCGATATTCCTCGAACACGGCATCGCAGCGCCCATGAAATATCTTCATCGCCGGATGCAGTGGCTCGGTCACCGCGATATGCACCCCGAGCGGCGTGACATCGACAATTCGCACGGGCAGGCCACGCACATCGCCAAAGGTGAGTTCGCCCTGCGCGCCCTTGCGAAGAGTGCGGGCATCCGCCCCACCCTCGATCGCCATGGCGAGAAGGCCGCCCTTGCTGATGTCGATGGTTTTGGTGGTGAATTCCTTCCCGCCAATATGCAGGGTCATTGCGGCCTCGACCGGGTAGCGGTCATGCTGGCGGCGATCACCCAGCTTGGACTGGCGCACGACCGGCACGAAACGGCGAGCCAGACTATCGGCTGCGAGAGCACAGGCGGTCATGGCCTCGCGGGTGCGCACGCTTGAGGCGCGGGCTTCCATTGCATCCCGGTCAACCATCGTGACCTGACGCGTTACCGTTTCGACAAAGCGCGCAGCTTCAGCTGTGGAGCGGGAAAGCTCTTCTGTCGATTGCGCCTGCTCCTCGCCGGCTTCACCAATGATCGCGAGCAAGGGATGCGCCTGGCGCACCCGCTCGACAATATCGAAAACGGCAGCAGCGGAGTCGGTTGCGGTGCGTTCGAGATGATCAACGCGTTTGCGAATGTCTTCCACTGAGGCATTGGTCTGGTGCGAGAGTGCCTTCACCTCATTGGCAACAACTGCGAAGCCCTTGCCATATTCGCCAGCCCGCGCGGCCTCGATGGTGGCATTGAGCGCCAGCAGATTGGTGCGGCGCGCGACCTCCGAAATGGCTTCAACAATGCCATGGATCTCCGCAGCAGCGCCGGTCAGCTGCTTCAACAGCGAGCCAACGGCCTCGGCCTTCTCGGCGGCGCCATCCACCTGCTCGCGCGCGGCAATGATCGAGCGCACAACCTCGCTGGCACTCACGGACATCTGGTCGGCTGCCGTGGCCAGTGCGGTTATGTCGCGGCTGGCATCGACGCTGGCATCCTTCAGTTCAAGCATGGCATCATGAATGGACGAGAGCTGCTTCTCTGTCTCCAGCGATTGGCCCTTGGCGGCACCCATGTCACTGGTGAGCTGGGACATGGCGGACAGCACATCTGTCTCGATCATGTCTATGGCCGAGCGCGTATCTGATGTGTGAGCTGCGCCGCACGCGCCCACGGCGCTGTCGCCATCTATGAGAGCAACATGCTGGGAGTCCTGACTTGCCAGATCAGTGTCAGACTCAACAGCGGGGCTGCCGAGCCAGTTTTTCAATGCAAGAATCAAAGATAGTCCCCCAGAGAGAGCAAAGCCCTGAATTACGAATAGGCGATGTTGGTTAATGCAAAGTTGTTATTGCCGGCAAACAACACGCTATAGGGGAATTCCCTTTCGGCATATGTATTGAAGGTTGCCTTGCATATGGCTCATGGCCGGCGCCTGCACAAACATGAGCGGGATATTGAAACCCAGCCTATAAGGCCAATGGATCTGCCTTGGACATCAACTGGAGCGTTGCATTGAGCTGGAAC
>JBOFIL010000212.1:0-7057 GCA_051650165.1 Allobosea sp. | reverse complement strand
AGATGCGCGCGAAACGCCCCGCGCCTTTCGCACCGATGCGCTTCAGCGGATGCATCAGGCGATCAGGATGGTGGATGCGCTCGGCATAGCGCGCCACCTTCGCGCAGATCACGCCATCGGTGTAGCTGTTGCCCTTGTGGCCACGCACCCGCCCGATACGGTTGCCATCAATGACTTCGACATCAAGCGCGCAGGCTGAGGGGCAGTCATGCGGGCAGACCGATGGATGACGGGTGATCACTGTCGGCGCGTTCATGAAAAAGGCTCCCGCGAATTACGGAAGCCTTGTTGCCTGCCTCAGGCAGGTTTGTCGAGCGATCTGCCCCGCAGAACGGGGCCCGGTGTCATGCCGCGATGCGGTTCATGAAACGCTCGCTTTCCTTGCGCAGCGAATTGGCCTCAGCCGAGAGATGCTCGGCCAGGCTCTTGAGCTTGACCGCCACGTCATCAGTCGAATCTGCCATCAGTGAGATGTCGGTGATCTGGCGCGCGACATTCTCGGCCCTGTTGGCCGTCTCCTCGACCCGCTGCGTGATCTCGGCAGTGGTGACATTGTGCTGCTCGACGGCGGAGGCAATCGAAAGCGACGCCTCATCGACCCGATCAATCGTTTCGCCCATCTTCTCGATGGCCCCCACAACGCTGCCCGTGACCTGCAGGATAGAGCCGATGCGCTGCTGGATTTCAGCAGTTGCCTGTGCTGACTGCGCGGCCAATTGCTTGACCTCCTGCGCCACCACGGCAAACCCGCGCCCTGCCTCGCCGGCGCGCGCAGCCTCGATGGTGGCATTCAGCGCGAGCAGGTTGGTCTGCGCGGCGATTGTCTCGACCAGCTTGGCGCTGGCCTTGATGTCTGCCACTGCGCGGTCCAGTTCGCTGGAATGCGAGCGCGCGGTGCCGGCACTTTCGCGCGCGATGCGGCTTGCATCGGCGGCACGCGCGGCCTGATCAGCGATTTCGCCGACAGCCATGCCCAGCTCGTTCAAGCTGTTGGTCGCATGGCGAATGCCCGCGACGGACTTGTCCAGCTCGGCCACGCTTTCCGTTATGGCCTCGCGCGTCGATGTTGTGGAATGGGAAACGAAGGCCGCTGATTGCGACACCTCGCCGCCGAGATTGTCGATGGCGCGCACGGAGCCGGAGATGGCATGATCCAGCTCGGTTGCCATTCCTGAAAGCGCGCGCTTCTGCTCATCTCGCACGGCACTGGCCTTCTCGGCTGAAAAGCTTTGCGTCAGCTCATTGACAACAGAAAGCCGCAAACGATTGGCAGCGCGCGCGATCGCTCCGGTTTCATCTGGCCTGTTGAGCCAGCTTGCCGCCACCTCATCGCCCAATCCGCCCTTGGCCATGCGCTCAAACTCGGCGCGCAGAAACCGGAGGCTGCTCAGGAGATGGCGCACGATCACATAGCCAATCAAGTAGGCCAGCAGACCAACCATGAAGATCATGGCCAGATCGAAATTGCGCGATGACTTGAAGCCATCGATCCGGGTTTCGAGCAGCGTGTCGAGGGAATGCAGCGAGACATCATAGAAAGCCTTCGCCGCTGCATTGAAGCGCGGCTCAAGATTAGCCAACGCAGACAAATCATAAGTGCCGGAATTGCTGCGCAACTGCCGGAATGCCTCTTTTGCTATGTCGTCAAAAATCGAGACCTCATTGGCAAATGCATCGCCCACACTCGTCACGGCTTCGCCGATCTGGGCGTTCTTGGTGTTTGATCGGGCAAGCTTGGCGGCTGCCGCGACTTGCCGCTCCCCCGCGGAGAAATTCGTGATCAGAATGGCAAGTTGATCGGATCGTGCGCGGGAAATCCCGCTGGCGGCCTGCGTTTCACGGATGAGGCCGAAGATCTGGGCGGCCTGCCGTGTCAGCACAGGCAGCCGCTCCACAACAATGGTCATCAGATAATAGGTATCAAGATCGGGATCGAGGATCAGGTTCGATGAATTGCCAATCGTCAGGAAAAGCCTCGCCTGCGCCTCGTCCATGGCTGCAAAATTGTCGCGCCGACCATCCAACTGGGCAGCAACAATCGCGGAATGCCTCTGTGAGAAGCTCTCCAACGTCTCGTCATGGCGCTCGCCGGCCTTCGCCAATGCCTGAAGGCGCGAGGACATATCCGATGGATAGGCGCCTCTGGCCACAGCCTGATCGACAGCCTGATGCACAGGAAACAGACTGCGCAGATAATCTGTTCCGACGCGCTCCTTGACGCTGAAACTGATGTCTGTGGCCGCGCGCCTAAGCACGATGGACGCTTGAAAAACCTGCGGAATCAAGAAAATCGCAGCGATGAACATGACCCTGAAGCGGATCGTTTTCGTCCAGTTTGGCATTTGGGCCCCTCAGCCTGAGCCGCCAATCTGCACCTTGAAAATTTAAATAGATTTAAACACCGCAACGAATTTATTAGCCATCTTACAACTTTCTGGCCAGCATACCCGCAAATATACCGGCAAGGCGCGATGGATTGACGCGCCTTGCCGTTTTTAAGTCAGCCGACGATCTCGTTTCCGGCAAAAAACTGCGCGATTTCGAGCGCGGCTGTCTCTGGCGCATCCGAGCCATGGGCGGTGTTTTCGCCAACTGACAGCGCGAACAACTTGCGAATGGTGCCGTCTGCCGCATTGGCAGGGTTTGTGGCGCCCATCACCTCACGGTAGCGGGCGATGGCGTTCTCGCCTTCAAGCACCTGCACGACAACCGGGCCGGATGTCATGAAATCCACCAGTTCACCGAAGAACGGGCGCTCGCGGTGCACGCCGTAAAAGGTCTCTGCCTGGCCGCGTGTCATCTGGATGCGCTTTTGCGCAACGATGCGCAGACCCGCCTTTTCGATCACGGCGTTGACCGCGCCTGTGAGGTTGCGCTTGGTCGCGTCGGGCTTGATGATCGAGAAAGTATGCTGCGTCGTCATGACTTGTCCTTGTGAATTCGGTTTGTGGCGCTGCTATAGCCGCGCCCCCCGCTTCTCACAAGGCAAGATGATGATCAGGTGACACGAAGCAGCACCAGATCAAGTGCAGCGTGATCAATGCCGCGTGAGGAAAAGCCGTGCCTCGCGCAGCGCCTCGGCAATCTCATCGCCGGACATCTGCATCGCAAGCTCGGTCCGAAGTTCGGCGGCAGGCTTGAAGCCGCGCGCCAGCGCCACGTTGAACCACTTGTGCGCCGTGACATAATCAATCGGGCAATCGCGCCCAGCCGAATACATCAGGCCGAGGCGGAAATAGGCCTCTGCCCCATCTGCTGCGTTGATCTCGGCACCATTGGCCGCACTCATATCCATCCGAGCCATCGTCTGACCTCCACCCTGGGGCGCGCCTCGCGCCCTGAAACCCTGTTGCATCGCTGCGGACTTGCTTGGCCTTGTCATCTGGCCGGCCCGCTTTCGATGGGTCGAGATTGACCTGCAACCACCGACATTTTCGCTAAAATTTGAGTTGAATCCTCCGTAAACAACCGAGGGCTGCACAGGCATGTTCACACGGTATTGACTCTTTGATTGGCAAATAATTCAATAAATTCAATGATCTATAACAAGTTTTCGAATCGTTTCATTGGCATTTCATTCACCTTGCGGGAGGAAGGCCTGAGCCAAGCGCTCTTTTTGAGCGAGTTCACGCATTCCATGCGCGCCCCTCTGGCGATCATCGCCAAGCCGGCCTAGATTGATGCCCAAGGCCCCACATCAGATGGTGGCTCCATGCAATCTCAGGGAGGTTTGAATGAAACGGTTTATGGGTGTGATGGCAGCAACATTCTGCATGCTTGCGCCAGCGCTGGCGCAGGACGCTGCCGGCACATGGCTGCGCGAGACCGGTGAGTCGCGTGTGCGCTTTGCCAAATGCGGCGAGGCGCTGTGCGGCACGGTGGCCTGGCTGAAGGATCCGGCGAACTCGCCGTCCAAGGTTGGCCAGCGCGTGTTCTTTGACATGAAGCCCTCTGGCGCGGGCGCGTGGAGCGGCAGTGCTTTCAATCCAGAGGACGGCAAGACCTATTCCGGCAAGATGACAGTGTCAGGCAATCGGCTGACAACATCCGGCTGCGTATTGGGCGGCATGATCTGCCGCTCGGTGAACTGGTCACGCGTGAACTGAACCGCACACGAACAGGAGGGCAAGCACCCCATGAGCCAGATCGAACAACGCCTGAAAGCACTTGGCGTGTCATTGCCCTCCCCCGCAGCTCCTGTGGCCAATTATGTGCCGTTCGTGACAAGCGGTCATATGCTGATCATCTCCGGCCAGATCTGTTTTGGCGCGGATGGCAAGCTTGCCCCTGAGCACAAGGGCAAGCTTGGCGGCACGGTCTCGGCTGAGCATGGCACGCAGGCAGCCAGGCTCTGCGCCATCAACCTGTTGGCGCAGGCCAAGGCGGCTTTGGGTGATCTTGATCGGATCACGCGTTGTCTGCGCCTCGGCGGCTTCATCAACGCCATGCCGGATTATGCAGCACTGCCCGCCATCATGAACGGCGCGTCGGATTTGATGGTCGAGGCGCTGGGCGAAAAAGGCCGTCATGCCCGCTCGACCATCGGCGTCGCCGAACTGCCAGCGGATGCGGCCGTCGAGGTCGAGGCCATGTTCGAGTTCGCCTGATGGGCGGGAATACCAACAAGCTTCATCCATCCTGGCTGACAGCACGCCCCATCGCGCATCGCGGCCTGCATGACCGCGCGCGCGGCCTCATCGAGAACAGCATGGGCGCCGCAGAGGCGGCGGTGTCGCATCGCTTCGCCATTGAATGCGATGTGCAGCTCACAGCTGATGGCGAAGCGATGGTGTTCCATGATTTCACGCTGGAGCGCCTGACAGCCGCCTCTGGCCGCGTTGATGCGCTGACTGCGCAGGTGCTGGCCGGCGTTGCAATGAAGGATACCGCCGATCGCATCCCCACGCTTTCGGCGTTTCTGGCTCGCATCGCTGGCCGCGTGCCTGTGGTGGTCGAGATCAAGAGCCGCTTTGACGGTGATTTGCGCCTCACGCGCCGCACGGCTGAGGTGGTGCGGGATTTTGCCGGGCCGGTTTCGCTCAAATCCTTTGATCCAGCTATTGTTGCGTCCCTGCGCACGCTGACGCCGGACCATCCGCGCGGCATCGTCGCGATGAATGACTATAACTACCCTGATTATGCGCATCTTGATGCAAGCGCACGCCATGCCATGGCCAATCTGCTGCATTTCAACGAGAGCCAGCCGGATTTCATCTCATGGCGCGTGCGTGATCTGCCGAGCGCCGCGCCTTACCTGACCCGCAGCGCGCTTGGCTTGCCGCTGATGACCTGGACTGTTCGCAGCGCAGATGACCGCGCCAAAGCGAGCGCCCATGCCGACCAGATGGTGTTTGAGGGCTTCGTGCCAGAGGCCACCCGCTGATGGCGGATGCTTTGACTGATAAGAATGAGGCCATCACGGCCCGTATCATCACCAGCTTGAAAGAGATTGAGCCCGCACAATGGGATGCCTGCGCCGCCGGCTTGCTGGTTGAATCAGATTCTCAGGCAACGGAATCACCCTCTGAAGCGGTTGAATCAAACACTCAGCCTCGGCCCGGCAACCCCTTTGTTTCACATGCCTTTCTCTCTTCATTGGAAGACTCCGGCTCGGTCGGCCCGCGCACGGGCTGGAACATTGCGCATGTGCTCATCGAGGATGACGCGGGCCAACTGGTTGCAGCCGCGCCCAGCTATCTGAAAACCCACAGCCAGGGCGAATATGTCTTCGACCATTCATGGGCGGAGGCCTATGGCCGCGCAGGCGGGCGATATTTCCCCAAGGTGCAGGTCAGCGTGCCGTTTACCCCCGCTACAGGCCCACGCCTTCTGGTGAGAGGCGGCGAAGGCGCGGATCAGCACCGCGCAGGCCTGGCGGGCGGGCTGGAAGCGCTGCGGCGCGAGGCCAAAGCCTCATCAATCCATGTGACCTTCGCTGCCGAACCGGATGTTTCTGCGCTCGCGAATGCGGGCTTTATCGAGCGCCACGACATCCAGTTCCATTGGCAGAATGATGGCTATCGCGATTACGAGGATTTCCTGGGGCGTTTCGCCTCGCGCAAGCGCAAGGCGCTCAAGAAAGAGCGCCGCGAGGCAGTGTCTGCCGGCATTGAGATTGTCTGGCTGACCGGCAGCGACCTCACAGAAGCCATCTGGGATGCGTTTTTTGCGTTCTACACGGATACAGGCTCGCGCAAATGGGGCCGCCCCTACCTGACGCGGGAATTTTTCTCGCTGATCGGCGGGCGGATGCCGGATCAGATAATGCTGGCCATGGCGCGGCGTGAGGGCCGTTGGATTGCCGGCGCGATCAATTTTCTAGGCGATGATTGCCTCTATGGCCGCAACTGGGGCTGCATCGAGGATCACCCCTTCCTGCATTTTGAGCTTTGCTACAATCAGGCAGTGGAGCTGGCGATTGCGCGTGGGCTCAAGCGCGTCGAGGCCGGCGCGCAAGGTGAACATAAACTCGCCCGCGGCTATCTGCCCATCATCACCCGCTCGATGCATGCAATCGCCGATCCCGGCCTTGCGCGCCCGGTGGCGGATTTTGTCGTGCGCGAGCGCGCCGGCATTACGGCCTATCGCGAGGAATTGCTGGCGCAATCACCGTTCAAGGCCGAGAGCGTCACGTCACCAGGCAGCGATGCTTGACCACAGCAGCAAGGATGCGCGATCTACGCCCCGCATCCAAGGAGCCCACCATGACGGCTTATGACCCTGCCAATATCTTCGCGAAAATCATGCGCGGCGAATTGCCAGCCCAGCGCGTCTATGAAGATGAGGCGACGCTGGCGATCATGGACATCATGCCGCGCGCCGATGGCCATGTGCTGGTGCTGCCCAAAGCCGCCTGCCGCAATGTGCTGGATGCCCCGCCAGAGGCACTGCAAGCCGTTGCTGTGACCGTGCAGAAGCTCGCGCGCGCCGTGAAGGCGGCCTTTGGCGCTGATGGCGTGACCATCCAGCAATTCAACGAAAGCGCTGGTGGGCAGGTGGTGTTTCACATGCATGTGCATGTCATGCCGCGCCATGAAGGCGTGAGTTTGCGCCCCCA
>JBOFIL010000211.1:0-5119 GCA_051650165.1 Allobosea sp. | reverse complement strand
TGAGCAAGTGGCTGTCGGCGATGTTGCAGCTGGCAGGGAATGACATGGCAGACGGCAAGATGGCAGACGGCAAGATGGCAGACGATGAATATATCAGACAGTGATTTCAGCGTGGCAGGGTGGCGGCGCGCGCGCGGCGAGGCCTCGCTGTCTGATGTCAACCGCACCATCCGCATTGCCACATCAGGCTCGTTCCTGCGCCGGGCGCTGGCCTTTGCCGGGCCGGGCTATCTGGTCTCGGTGGGCTATATGGACCCCGGCAACTGGGCGACTTCGCTCGCTGGCGGCTCAAAATTTGGCTATGCGCTGCTCTGGATCGCGCTGCTCTCCAACATCATGGCCATCTTGCTGCAATCGCTGTGCGCTAGGCTGGCGATTGGTTCTGGCCGCGATCTGGCGCAGGCCTGCCGCGATGCCTACCCCAAGCCTGTGGCGCTGGTGCTGTGGTTGCTGGCGGAGATCGCGATCATCGCCACCGATATTGCCGAGGTGGTCGGCACCGCCATCGGCCTGAACCTGCTTTTCGGCATTCCGCTTGAGATCGGGGTCATACTCACCGCGCTCGATGTCTTCCTGATCCTGTGGTTGCAGCGGCTGGGTTTTCGCTGGATCGAGGCCTTCATTATCGGGCTTTTGTTCGTTATCTTTACCTGCTTCGGGATCCAGATCGCGCTGGCAGACCCGGATTGGGGCGGCGTGATCCGCGGCTTTGCCCCGACCACGCAAATCCTGCACAACCCGGACATGCTGTATCTCGCGCTTGGCATTATTGGCGCGACGGTGATGCCGCATAATCTCTACCTGCACTCCGGCATTGTGCAGACGCGTGCCTATGGCGAGAGCGTGCCGGAAAAGCGCGAGGCGCTGAAATTCGCCACCATCGACTCCACCGTGGCGCTGATGCTGGCGCTCTTGGTCAATGCCTCGATCCTGATCCTCGCTGCCGCCACCTTCCACAAGAGCGGCAACACGGCGGTTGCCGAACTGGGTGAAGCCCACGCCATGCTGGCTCCGCTTGTGGGGGCCTCGATTGCGCCCATGCTGTTTGCGCTGGCGCTGGTGTGTTGCGGCTTGTCGTCGACTGTCACAGCCACACTCGCCGGCCAGATTGTGATGGAGGGGTTTCTCGATATTCGCATCGCGCCATGGCTGAGACGCTTGTTCACGCGCATGGTGGCGATCGTGCCGGCAGCCGGTGTCACGCTGGCTTATGGTCAGGCTGGCACCGGTCAGCTTCTAATTCTCAGCCAGGTCATCCTTGCCTTCCAGCTGCCATTCGCCATCGTGCCGCTGGTGCATCTGACGCGCGACAAGGCGAAGATGGGCGCACTCGTCTCGCCCCTATGGCTGACGCTGGTGGCCGGCTTGATTGCAGCAATCATTATCTCGCTGAATGTGAAGCTGCTGGTTGATCTGGCAACGGGGTGAGATTGGCGTTGGGTGCCTCAAAAGCCCCAGCTGGTGCACTGCGCCATATTGGCCTCATCCGAGCGATCTGCCCGGCCGCCCTGACGGCCATGCCGCTGCATGATGGCGCGCCGCCAGGCGCATCCGCCAGCGCGATCCCTTCGCACGGAGCCTTCGCATCCATCGATCAGGCACCAGGCGACATTGCGCATCGCCTGATAATCACCCTGGCGCGCCTTTGGCGTATCCTGCTGCATCGATTGCAGCCCATGGCGGCACCAGTTCTTGTCAGGCACGCTCTCGCATGATTGCAGGCTCGGGGCGACAAGCTGGTCGAGGCTTTGCGCATGCACGGGGATGGGTGCGGACATGATCAATGCGGCAGCAGCTGTCAGCGCTGCCCGCACGTTCTGACTGAGGTAAACCCTGTTATGCATGGCAAATGCCTTGTCCGATGCGGGGAGTATCAGCCTGCGCGAAATATCTTTCCGAAGTTCAAATTTTATTGCCTGCCTAAATCTCAGGCATCCGCTTGCATCTCGATACTTGCCAATGCCGCGTGGGTGCTGCCCAATGCGGCATCATGCATGCACCCATTCCAGCGCGGCCTGTCACCATCCGCCATATCACGACCTATCGCTATGGCACGCCGGCCATTCTTGGCCCGCATCTCGTGCGGCTGCATCCTCGGTTGGCTATGCCCGACAGGCTGGAGAGCTTCGAGCTGATCGTCTCGCCGCAGCCGGTCTCGATGCATTGGCTCCATGATCCACAGGGCAACCGGGTCGCAAGGCTTTTGTTCGATCGTGCCGCGCGGGAGCTGGAAATCATCGCGCTGGCCAAGCTCGTCATCAACACGCGAAATCCGTTTGATTTCCTGGTCGCGCCGGAGGCTGAATTCTGGCCCTTCGCCTATGCGCCGTACATTGCCGCCGAGCTTGCGCCCAGCCTCGTTGACATACTCGGACCCGGCGATGCAGGGGCAGTCGATGCAGACCCGCATGTGTCTGCGCTGCTGGCCGAGGCGCGTGCAAGGCCCGGCCCGCTCTTGCCCTTCCTGATCTGGCTGAATGGCGAGATGGCAAGCCGCATCGGCTATCAGGTGCGCTTCGAGCCAGGCGTACAGGAGCCCGAGCAGACATTGGCCAATGCGAGAGGCTCCTGCCGCGACATTGCGCATGCCTTCATAGCGATTGCGCGCAGGCTCGGGGTCGCGGCAAGGTTCGTCTCCGGCTATCTGTTGCAGGATTCTGGGCCGATGTGGCTGGGGCAGGGCGATGACCAGCTGGATTCCGGCCTCCATGCCTGGGCCGAGCTGTGGATACCCGGCGCAGGCTGGGTCGGGTTTGATCCGACATCGGGCCTGCTTGCGGCCGAGCATCATGTCCCGCTTGCTGCCGCGCCGCATGTGGCTTCAGCCATGCCTGTGACGGGAACTGCCTCGCAGCCAGAAACATCTTTCGATGCGAGCGTCGAGGTGATCTTCGGCGCGTGAAGTCAGGCAGGCAAGCGCTTAGGCTGGCAAGCGGTTGAGCGCGAAAGGCGCGAGCATGGAATGCGTTCTGCCGCTTTCGATCTGCTCGGCCAGCGCCTCGCCAATGCCGGCGGAATGCTTGAAGCCATGGCCGGAACAGGCCGAGATAACCATCACGCGCTCCATCGCCGGATGCGTATCGATGATGAAGCGCGAGCCAGGCGTCACCGTATAATGGCATACAGTTGAGGCATGGGGCGCAGGGCGAACGCCCTTCAGCCTTGGCCCGAGGTGGCGCTGATACATCTCGTACTTTTCGGCCTCTGAAACATTACGATCCAGAGCATCGGCAGTGGTCACCTCGTCATATTGCTCCGAGCCCATCTTGATGCGCCCCGCGCCCGGCAACGCCGGGAAGCCATAGAGGCAATCGCTGCTGGTGGCCCCATACATCCAGATGAGTGTGGGGAAGCGCTCCGGCGCGTATAGCATGGGCTCTTCCACATCGAACCAGTGCAGCACCTGGCGCGTGACTTTCAGCAAGCCATCGAAGGGCGCGCCCAGCAATGGTGCTGTCCAGCTGCCCAGCGCCGCCACAAGCTGACTTGCTTCGAATGTGCCCTGATCGGTCTCGACGCGCACGCTGGTGCCCGATTGCGAGATCTTGCTGATGCGCGCGGTGATGGTCTGTGCGCCAAGCTTGCGGGCTTCTTGAAGCTGCGCATCAATGCAGCGCTCGGGATAGACGAAGCCTCCAGTGGGCTCGAAGCATCCATGCTCATCGTTGAGCCCAAGTAATTGCGGATAGCGCGCTGCAAGGTCTGCCGTCGTCAGGCGCTCAATGGGCACATGCGCTGCTGCGGCAGCGGCAATGGTGGTCTCGACAAAATCGCCGGCGCTGTGGTGCATGCCGGCCCCGCCTTGCCGGCCGATGACAAGACAGCCGCACGGGTTGAGGAGTTGCGCGCTGCCTTCCGCTTCCAGCGCGCGCCAGATGCGATGCGAGGCAGTCACCAACGGCGCGTAATCCGCGCCTTCCCCGACCGCGAGGCGGGTGATGCGTGTCTCGCCATGGCTTGAGCCGATGGCGTGCGGCGGAGCATGGGCATCGATGCCGATGGCCCGTATGCCGCGCCGGGCAAGCTGGAACAATGTCGCCGCGCCCATTGCGCCCAGGCCTGCCACGATCACGTCAGCGGTTTTCATCTTGTGGCTCGATCCCGTTCTTTGGTCGTAGTGGTTTTGGCAGAAGCGCCTTTCAGCCTGCAAGTGGGGCATTTGCAGGCGGCGTTGCGCGTTGTTCATGCAGTCATGGGTTGCGCCGTGCTGGACGCCGTGCCCCGTTCCTGTCTAAGCTGGCTCAATCGTGGTGTGCTGAGCAAAAGACAGAACAAGGCCAGCTCGCCAATTTTGCGTTGTGTGCGTCCTCCATGGAGCGCGCGCACGCGTGTGACACGGGGAGAGACTGCACATGACATTCCGGAAAAACTGCCTTGCGGCTGCCGCAGCGCTGGCACTTGGTATCGCCGCATTTGGCATCGGGTCGCTTGAGGCCAAGACCCTGCGCTATGCCAACCAGGGCGATCTGAAATCGCTCGATCCCTACACGCTCAACGAAACCACGGCCAATGCGCATCTGGGCCATGTCTATGAGGGGCTGACCAGCCGCGGCAAGGATTTGAAAATCGGCCCCGCCCTCGCCGAGCGCTGGGAGATTCTGGATGATGGCAAGCGCTGGCGCTTTTATCTGCGCAAGGGCGTGAAGTTTCAGGGCGGCGAAGACTTCACCGCCGATGATGTGATCTTCTCGGCGGACCGCGTGCGGGCCACGGGCTCCAACTTCGCCACCCGCGTGCCCAAGGGCGCGAAATTCGTCAAGGTCGATGACCACACCGTCGATGCCGTTCTGGAATCACCCAACCCGATCCTGATCGCGCAATGGGACACCTGGTATATCGTCTCGAAGAAATGGGCCGAAGCCAACGGCTCTGCCGCGCCGACACCCGCCTCGGCCACCACGCCGAGCCACATCGCGCTCAATTCCAATGGCACCGGGCCGTTCCGCATCGAGAGCCATCAGCCGGGCGTGCGCACCGTGTTCAAGCCTAACGCGACTTGGTGGGGCAAGCCGGAGCATAACCTGACCGAGATCATCTTCACGCCCATTCCGAACGACGCGACCCGCGTGGCCGCGCTGCTGTCGGGCGAGGTCGATGTGATCGAGCCCGTGCCTGTGCA
>JBOFIL010000210.1:0-2016 GCA_051650165.1 Allobosea sp. | reverse complement strand
CCAATCTGGTGCATTCGCCGCCGGCTTATCGCTGAGCCTGCGCATATCCAGCTGAGGCTGCATGCATGATGCCAGCCTTTTGCATGCGGGTTCAGTTCAGTGCAGCATTCGCTGGGCGCTTTTCCTTCACGGCAGCCACCTCTCCAATCATCAACCCGGCGGGCCCGATGCTGACCGCAACATGCTCGCCATCCGTGAGCCGGCCGGAGAGGATCATTTCCGCCATCGGATCCTGAAGGTGTTTCTGGATGACGCGCTTCAAGGGCCTTGCACCATAAGCCGGCTCATAGCCCTTCTGCGCCAGCCAGTCGCGCGCATCAGGCGTGAGCTCAACCGCGATCTTTCGCTCGGCAAGAAGTTTGCCGAGGCGGGCGATCTGGATGTCGACAATTGCCCCCATCTGCGCCCGCATGAGGCGGTGGAACAGGATGATCTCATCGACACGGTTGAGGAATTCCGGGCGGAAGGCAGACTTCACCACCGCCATCACCTCTTCTCGGACAACCTCTGAATCCTGACCCTCCGGCTGGTTCACCAGATAGTCCGAGCCAAGGTTCGAGGTCATGATGATCAGCACATTGCGGAAATCCACCGTGCGCCCCTGGCCATCGGTGAGGCGGCCATCATCAAGCACCTGCAGCAGCACGTTGAACACATCCGGGTGTGCTTTCTCGATCTCGTCGAACAGCACGACCTGATAGGGCCGGCGGCGCACGGCCTCTGTCAGCGCTCCGCCCTCCTCGTAGCCGACATAGCCGGGAGGCGCGCCGATCAACCGCGCGACCGAATGCTTCTCCATGTATTCCGACATGTCGAGGCGGACCATCGCGGTTTCGTCATCGAACAGGAACGAGGCGAGCGCCTTGGTCAGCTCGGTCTTGCCGACGCCTGTGGGCCCCAGGAACATGAAGGAGCCGATGGGCCGGTTGGGGTCTTGCAAGCCAGCACGCGCGCGGCGCACAGCAGTCGAGACAGCCGTAACCGCCTCTTCCTGCCCCACCACGCGCTTGCCGATCTCCTGCTCCATGCGCAGCAGCTTGGCCTTCTCGCCCTCCAGCATCCGGTCCACCGGCACGCCGGTCCAGCGGCTCACCACCTGCGCCACATGGTCGGCGGTGACAGCCTCTTCCATCAGGCCCGCAGAACCGTTCTGGCCATCGGCTTTTCCCTCAACCTCGGCGAGTTGCTTTTCGAGGCTGGGGATGCGGCCATAGGCCAGCTCGCCCGCCTTCTGGTACTCGCCGCGGCGCTGCGCCTGCGCGAGGTCATTGCGGGCAGCATCAAGCTTGGTCTTGATCTCGGCGGCCTGACCCAGCTTGTCCTTCTCGGCCTTCCAGCGGGCGGTGAGGGCAGCTGATTTTTCTTCCAGCGAGGCAAGATCACGCTCCAGCACCTTGAGGCGCTCGCGTGAGCCAGCATCGCTCTCTTTCTTCAGTGCCTCCTGCTCGATGCGCAGCCGCACGATCTCGCGGTCGAAACTGTCCAGCTCTTCGGGCTTTGAGTCGACCTGCATGCGCAGGCGCGCGGCGGCCTCATCGACCAGATCGATCGCCTTGTCTGGCAGGAAGCGATCCGTGATGTAGCGGTTGGAGAGCGTGGCGGCCGCCACCAGCGAGGAATCGGTGATGCGCACGCGGTGGTGCTGCTCGTATTTTTCCTTCAGCCCGCGCAGGATCGATACGGTGTCTTCCACGCTTGGTTCATTGATGAACACCGGCTGGAAGCGGCGTGCCAGCGCAGCGTCCTTCTCGACATATTTGCGATATTCATCGAGCGTCGTCGCGCCAACGCAATGCAGCTCGCCGCGCGCCAGTGCGGGTTTCAGCAGGTTGGATGCATCCATCGCGCCATCGGCCTTGCCTGCGCCAACCAGCGTGTGCATCTCGTCGATGAACAGGATGATGCCGCCATCGGATGATGTCACCTCCTGCAGCACGCTTTTCAGCCGCTCCTCGAATTCGCCGCGATATTTAGCGCCGGCAATCAGCGCGCCCATGTCGAGCGCCATCAGCTGCT
>JBOFIL010000209.1:0-1521 GCA_051650165.1 Allobosea sp. | reverse complement strand
CAGCTTGCCCCCAAGGAGCTGAGCTATGGCACCATTGGGCCAGCGCTCGCAGCTTACGGCAAGGATCGCAAATATGATCCTGAGGCGATCAAGGACGCCTACATCAAGATTTACAATGCGCAGGCAGCCGTGGCCTGCTCCAACATGCCGCGCTTTGGCACCAACAAGGTGCTGACAGAGGCGCAAATCAAGGATGTGGTGGCGCTGCTGTTTGATCCGGAGAGCCCGGTCAACAAGTGAGGCGCTTGCCCTCTCCCCTTGCAGGCGAGGGATGGAGAGAAGCAGAATTGACCAGGTAACATCCTCTGTCATTCCCGACGCCGAAGGCGGGCGGGAATCCATGTCTCCCAACCAGTATTGCAGAAGAATGGGTCCCCGCTCCTCGCTTCGCTCGGTCGGGAATGACAAAATGCAGCCCGTCTATCCCGCATAGAGCCCGGCAAACATCTCCCGCAGCACGTTCTTCTGAACCTTGCCCATGGTGTTGCGCGGCAGTTCATCCACGATGATCACACGCTTGGGGCATTTGAACTTGGCAAGGCGCGGCACGATCGAAGCCAGCACACTGGCTTCGCTAATGCCTGTGCCGGGCTTGACCACAACCACAGCCGTGACCCCCTCGCCGAAATCGGGATGCGCGATGCCGATCACAGCGCTTTCGATCACGCCCGGCAGCGCGTCGATCTCGGCCTCAACCTCTTTAGGGTAGACATTGAAGCCGCCGGTGATGATCAGATCCTTGCCGCGCCCAACGATGTGGACATAGCCCTTCTCATCAATGCGGCCGAGATCGCCAGTGATGAAGAATCCATCCTTGCGGAATTCCGTCTTGGTCTTTTCCGGCATCTGCCAATAGCCGGCAAAGACATTCGGCCCTTTCACCTCGATCATGCCGATCTCGCCCTGCGGGAGGCCTGCGCCCGTCTCAGGATCAGTGATGCGCAGATCAACACCCGGAAGCGGTTTGCCGACCGTGCCGGCAATGCGCGCGCCGACATAGGGGTTCGAGGTGTTCATGTTGGTTTCGGTCATGCCATAGCGCTCAAGGATGGCCTGGCCGGTTTTCTCCTCGAATTCACGATGTGTTTCGGCCAGCAAGGGCGCAGAGCCTGAGACGAACAGGCGCATGCCTTTCACGGCCTCGCGCGTCAGGCCAGGATGGGCCACAAGTCGCGTGTAGAAAGTCGGCACGCCCATCAGGCTGGTCGCCTGCGGCATCAGCGACAAGACGTCGTCCGCATCAAATTTCGGCAGGAAGATCATCGATGCGCCAGCCATCAGAATGACGTTGGATGCCACGAACAGCCCATGCGTGTGAAAGATCGGCAGCGCATGGATCAGCACATCCTTGGATGAGAAGCGCCAGTATTGCGTCAATGTGCGCGCATTGGAGGCGAGGTTCTCATGGCTGAGCATCGCGCCCTTGGAGCGCCCGGTGGTGCCGGAGGTGTAGAGAATTGCGGCAAGGTCTTCCGGCTTGCGGGTGACCGCCTCGCGCAGCGGCCTCGCCGCACGCATCTT
>JBOFIL010000208.1:0-1912 GCA_051650165.1 Allobosea sp. | reverse complement strand
TTGCCGAGTCGGTTCTGGGCAAGATCAAGGGCGGTTCGGGTGCGGCCATGGCCGGCGTGGCAGCAGCCGAACCGAACACCAAGGGCTGAGGCGAACAGAAGACGGACATGACCCAAATGAAAGCCAATTCCCTTCTCCGCCTTCTCTCCATTGGTGCCGTAGCCATTCTTGCTGCTGCAACGCCAGCTTTTGCAGCCGGTGAGCGGGTTGATCCGCCGCGCCTCAGCTGGAGTTTCGCCGGGCCGTTCGGCAAGTTTGATCAGGCCCAGCTCCAGCGCGGCTTCAAGGTCTACCGCGAGGTTTGCGCCGCCTGCCATTCCATGTCGCTTGTGCGCTTCCGCAATCTCGCCCAGCCCGGCGGGCCAGTGTTCTCGGCCTCGCAGGTCGCGGCGCTTGCGGCTGAATACAAGGTCAAGGATGGCCCGAACGATCAGGGCGAGATGTTCGAGCGCCCCGGCCGCGCAGCTGATGCCATTCCCGCTCCCTTCCCCAACGAGCAAGCTGCCCGCGCTGCCATGAACGGTGCATACCCGGCGGATTTGTCGGTGATTGCAAAGGCGCGCACCTATGAGCGTGGCTTCCCATGGTTCGTGCTCGACGTGTTCACGCAGTATAATGAGAATGGCCCGGATTATGTTGCTGCTCTCCTGAAGGGTTATAAGGACGCGCCTGCCGGCGTGACGCTCCAGGCTGGCCAGTATTACAATACCTACATGCCCGGCCATCTCATTGCGATGCCCAATCCCTTCCAGGATGGTCAGATCGAATATCCCAAGGGTGCGGACGGCAAGGCTTCTGCACCAGAGACCGTTGAGCAATATGCCAAGGATGTCACATCTTTCCTGATGTGGACGGCTGAGCCGCATCTGGAGCAGCGCAAGCGTGTCGGTTTCCAGTTCATGGCGTTCATGCTGCTGCTCACTGGCCTGCTCTACTTCACCAAGAAGAAGATCTGGTCACGCCTGCCTGAGCATGCGCACGGCCATTGAGGTTGCAATTGAGATTACAGGTCGCGGGTTTCCGCGCTTGACGAGCGGCCCCTCTCACGGGGCCGTTTTCGTTTGCTTGAGGGGAGAGTTCGATGGTCAAGGCTGTGCTGGGTGTGATTGGCGGTTCGGGCGTCTATGACCTGCCGGGGCTAACCGACCTCAAGGAGCACGAGGTCAATACGCCCTGGGGCGCGCCTTCCGATAAGCTGCGCAGCGGTCGGATCGGCGCAACGCAGATCGTGTTCCTGCCGCGCCATGGGCAAGGGCATCGCATTCCGCCCTCAGAGATCAACTACCGCGCCAATATCGATGCGATGAAGCGCATGGGCGTGACGGATCTGATCTCGCTCTCGGCCTGTGGCAGCTACCGACAGGAGCTTTATCCTGGCTTTTTCGTGCTGCCGGACCAGTATGTTGATCGCACGTTTCGGCGTGAGACGAGCTTTTTCGGCACTGGCTTTGTCGCGCATGTCTCGCTGGCGCATCCTGTCGGGCCAAGGCTGCAGGAGCGCTTGATGGCAGCTGCGAAAGCGGAAGAAATCGCCATGCAGAAGGGCGGCACGCTGGTGACGATGGAAGGCCCGCAATTTTCAACGCTGGCTGAGTCACTGGCTTACAAGGCGCAAGGATTTGACCTGATAGGCATGACGGCGATGCCGGAAGCCAAGCTCGCCCGCGAGGCCGAGATCACCTACGCAACCGTCGCGATGGTGACCGATTATGATTGCTGGCACCCGGATCATGATGCGGTCGAGGTCGCCTCGGTGCTGGCCGTGATGCATGAGAATACCGCCAAGGCACGCCGGCTCGTGGCGCGGCTGGCAGTGGATTTCCCGCAGACGCGCGAAGACTGCCCCGTGGGGTCGCACAAGGCGCTGGAGATGGCATTGATCACTGCGCCTGCGGCGCGTGATCCTGTGCTG
>JBOFIL010000207.1:0-2290 GCA_051650165.1 Allobosea sp. | reverse complement strand
ACTTCTACGGCGTTGGTCACAATGAGATGCTGATTGCGGAAGCCCTGAAGGGCCGAAAGCGCGAGGATGTGTTCATTGCTGTCAAGTTTGGCGCGATGCGTGATCCGGCGCGCGGCTTCATCGGCGTCGACATTCGTCCGAGCGCGGTTAAGAACTTCCTGGCCTACACGCTGCAGCGGCTGGGCACGGACCATGTCGACCTCTACATGCCGGCGCGCGTCACGCCCGAGGTGCCCATCGAGGACACGATTGGTGCCATGGGCGACATGGTGAAGGCCGGCTACGTGAAGCACATCGGCCTCTCTGAAGCCGGTGCCGATACCTTGCGCCGCGCCCACAAGGCACATCCGATCGCAGCCCTTCAGATCGAATATTCGCTGATCTCGCGCGGCATCGAGCAAGATATTCTGCCCGCCGCGAAGGAGCTTGGCGTCGCCATAACGGCTTACGGCGTGCTCTCGAGGGGTTTGATCTCTGGCCATTGGAGCCAAGCGCGGCAGGAGCAAACCAAGGACTTCCGCGCCATGCTGCCGCGTTTCCAGGGCGAAAACCTGACGGCCAATCTCAGACTTGTCGAGGCGCTGAAGACGATCGCCGCAGAAAAGAATGCCACGCCCGCACAGATCGCAATTGCCTGGGTGGCGGCGCAGGGCGCGGCGCTCGGAGCCACCGTTGTTCCGCTGATTGGCGCACGCAACCGTGCACGCCTGACCGAGTCACTGGGCGCGGCCAATATGGCGCTGACGACAAGCGATATGGCGCGCATCGAGCACGCGATCCCCAGGGATGCAGCGCAGGGCAACCGCTATCCAGATTACCAGATGGCGATGCTCGACAGCGAGCGGGCGTGAGCGCGCCATGACGAAGCTCCTCATCACGCTCGGCATCGGTATCCTAGCTGGCCTCATCGATGTTTTGCCCATGATCCTGCGCAAGGGCGAATGGATAACCATTGCCTCCGCATTCACCCACTGGGTCGTGACGACGATCCTCATCAGCTATGCGGTCATGCCGCTGGCTCCATGGATCAAGGGTGCGCTGATCGGCGGGCTTTCCGCGCTGCCAGTGCTGATCACCTACAGCCAGACGAAGCCCGCAAGCGTGCTGCCGATCCTCGGCATCTCACTGGTGCTGGGTGCCATCATCGGGCTGGCGACTGCGCGTTTTGCGAGCTGAGCAATTTCTTTTTCTCAAATCCAGGAGAGCCATGATGATCCGCTTCAACCTCAACGGGCGCGATGTCGCGCTGGATGTCGATGGCACAACGCCGCTGCTCTGGGCCATACGCGACACAGCCGGGCTGACCGGCACCAAATACGGCTGCGGGCAGGCGTCCTGCGGGGCCTGCACCGTGCATGTGAATGGCGAGGCAGTGCGCTCCTGCTCGATGCCACTCTCGGAGGTCGCAGGCAAGCGCGTGCTGACAATCGAGGGGCTTGGTGCAACCCAGCTCCATGCCGTGCAGCGCGCATGGGCCGAGATAGACGTGCCGCAATGCGGCTATTGCCAGTCCGGCCAGATCATGTCCGCGGTGGCCCTGCTATCGCAGAAGCGCAATCCCACTGATGCCGACATCGATGCCGCGATGTCCAGTGTGCTCTGCCGCTGTGGAACCTATCCCCGCATCCGCGCTGCCATCAAGCGCGCCGCTGAACTAGCCTGACAGCCAAGACGAGGAGAACACCCATGTCCGCATCCGCTCGCTCGCCCATCACACGCCGCTCTTTTGTTGCAGGCTCCGCAGCTGCCCTGACTGTCGCCGTGCAATTGCCGGCACTGGCACAGAATGCACCCCAACCAGCCACACCTGCCGGCCCGCCCCCAGCGCCGAACCGTCATCCGACCGCGTTCATTCGCATTGCGGCAGATGGCAAGGTGACATTCATGCTGCCCACCGTCGAGATGGGCCAGGGCACGCAGACAGGCCAGGCTCAGGTGCTCGCCGAAGAACTCGGCATCGACATCCGCAATGTGGCGATCACCGTGCCTCAGCAGCCGCAGCCTGAGTATCGCATCCATCTGTTCAACCAGATGCGCTCGGTTGGCTCCTATGGCATCCGCTACTGGCATGATCCGCTGCGCCGCGCCGCGGCCCAGGCCCGGATGATGCTGGTGCAGGCGGCGGCAACACGCCTTGGTGTGGATGCCGGATCGCTTACAGTCGCGAATGGTGCGGTCATTCACGCCGCCTCCAGCAGGACTGTTCCTTTCGGCCAGCTCATCGAAGAGGCTGCCAAGCTGACGCCTCCCGCAGAGCCGACACTGATCGCGGCAGCGCAGCGCACCTACA
>JBOFIL010000206.1:0-10258 GCA_051650165.1 Allobosea sp. | reverse complement strand
CGGGGTGAGCCGCTCGACGGCGGCGGCCTATATCACCGCCTGCCTGCTGAACCCGCACCGCGATGAGGCAGAGGCTGCGCGGGCCTTGCGAGCCGCCTCTCCAAGCGCCACGCCCAATGCAAGGTTGGTGGCGATCGCTGACGAGATGCTGGGCAGGCAAGGGCGCATGGTGGCAGGCATTGCATCAATCGGGCGCGGGGCGGATTGCTTCGAAGGTACGCCCTTTCGCCTGGAGCTGGCTTGAATAAATCTGGTCTGTATCTGCTCGCTGGTGGCGCATGACATATGATGAGTTCAACGCGTTCTGCGCGTCTCTTCCCGCTACCTCCCATGTGCTGCAGTGGGGCGGCTCCCATGTGTGGAAGGTGGACACAAAGGTGTTTGCCGTCGGCGGCTGGGAAATGGACGGCAGGCAAATCTCCTATCCCGGCATCACCTTCAAGGTCAGCGAGATCGGATTTGAGATTCTCAAGGGTCAGCCCGGCTTGCGCCCTGCGCCCTATCTGGCATCCCGCGGCATGAAATGGATCCAGCATTATGCCGCGCCTGGCCTGTCTGACCCTGAGTTGCAGGCATATCTGGCGCAGTCATATTATATCGTCGCACAGGGTCTGAGCCGGAAAAGACGCCGGGAGCTGGGCATCGACGCCTGAACGGGCGCAGCAGCGATGTTGAGCCTGCCGCATCCCTAAGGCAAGGTGGCGCAATGATCATGGCATCCAGCACAACTGACCTGCGCGAAACGTCGCAACTTGCCATTGAGCTGTCAGCGGCGATTGTCGCCGTCACAGCGGCCACGCCGCACATCCTCGTGACACAGGAGCCGGCTGATGCTGACCAAGCCTCCGGACATGGCCTCACCCCCCATCTGCCAGCCGGCCCGTTCAACCCGGCTGAGCATCGCACCTTCGAAACGGGGTTGCGCGCCTGGGTCTCCGAACAGACCGGCATGGAGCTTGGCTATGTCGAGCAACTCTACACCTTCGGGGACAGGGGCCGCACGGATGCCGCACAATCACCCGCAGACATATCGGGCGAGGCACAGCCTGCCCGGCATATCGTTTCCGTCGGCTATCTGGCCTTGACGCGTGGGCTCATATCAAATGCCGTCGCGCTGCCAATTCCAGCCCCTCGGTTGATGCCATGGTATCGCTTCTTTCCCTGGGAAGATTGGCGGCAAGGCCGGCCTGCCATGTTGGACCGCAGCCTTCTGCCGCTACTCATCAACTGGGCGAAGGATGCAGCCAGTGAAGCTGCGGAACTGGACCGCCGCGCACTTTCGCGTCAGCAACGTCTGGCCCTCACCTTCGGCCTTGATGGCGCGCCATGGGATGAGGAAAAGGCGCTGGAGCGCTATGAGCTGCTCTATGATGCAGGGCTAATCGCAGAAGCGCGTCGCGATGGCCGCCCCGCCGCGATGGCGCAGCCAAGCCTGCCGGCCTTTGGTGAGGCCATGGCGCTCGATCATCGCCGCATCCTCGCCACCGCCATTGGCCGCCTGCGCGCCAAGCTGAAATACCGCCCGGTGATCTTCGAATTGATGCCATCCGATTTCACGCTCACCGCCCTGCAAACCACCGCCGAGGCGATTTCGGGAAGGCCCCTGCACAAGCAGAATTTCCGCCGGCTGGTGGAGGGTGGCGGCTTGGTCGAGCCCACCGGCCAGATGAGCCGAACGGCCGGGCGGCCCGCCGCGCTGTTCCGCTTCCGCCGCGAGGTCGAGGCCGAACGCCCCGCGCCGGGTCTGAGGCTGCGCGGGCGGGGATGATACGCCCCCCTTGCCGCGCCCATTGCCAGCGGCGATAACGATGCTCAAACAGGAGTCGTTGCCTTGGCCGAGAAACCAGCCGAATTGCCCGCCGACATCGCCGCCATGCCGTTCGAGACGGCGCTGGCCGAGCTTGAGACCATCGTGGCCAAGCTTGAACAGGGCAATGTCAAGCTGGAGGAATCAATGGCGATCTATGCGCGCGGCGAGGCGCTGAAAAGCCGTTGCGGCAATCTGCTGCGCGAGGCGGAGGCGCGCATCGAGAAAATCTCGCTCTCGGCTTCCGGCCAGCCCACCGGCAGCCAGCCACTCGATATGGAGTGAGGGCGGTTCAGCCGTGCCCTCTTCACCCCTGCCCTCTTTCCTCGCTCTTACTTTGGTATCCACACTGACTGATTATAGGCACGGCCACCGCATTCGATGCGGTTATGCCAGATACGTTTGAACGAGAGCGCCACCGTGTAGTTGGAATCTTGTATCCGGAATGCCTCATCGCTCGCGCCGTGATGGGAATAGAAGCCAAAATCCTTCTTGGGATAGGGCTCGAACACCCCTGAGAAGCGCGGCTCGCCATTCTCGCATACTGCTGAGACAGTCTCGGGATAGCGGTTTTTGCGCACTTCCCGGTCAAAAAGCCGCTGATATTCGCCTGCGCCCATTGTGTCGGGTTTGAACTGCCGATCACACAAACCAACAATATCATTAGTAAAAGCGGCCAGACCTTTCAGATAAGACTCTTCGATCGGCACTTTGACGATAGAGAAAGTGGCGAGGCACAAAAACTCCTGGAATGGCGCAATGTTGCGCAACCTAGGGCAGTAACGCTGGTAATAGCGGCTCATACGAGGGGTGATCTTCCCGCTCTCATAGTCAGCCTTGCCTACTCCTTGTGTGAAATAATCCTGAAATTCGCCTTGAAGCTGGATTGCGCCCTGTAGTTTGCCGACGCAATCCTTGACGAGCGCCTCAGCCTCACCCTCGCGCTCAGGTGTGGGCTTCGATTGCTGCGGCGGGGTTTGCTGCGCTGGAATTTGAGCAGGAATTTGCGACGATGTCTGCGCATTTACGACATCCAACGCAGTGCACGAGATCAACCCGGCCATCAGCCACGCAAACCACATTCTCACAACACCGCCCCCGGGTTCATCAACCCTTTCGGGTCCAATGTTGCCTTGAGGCTGCGCATCAGATCAAGCCCCACAGGGTCTTTGACGGTTGGCAACAGGTCTCGCTTCAGGCGGCCAATGCCATGTTCGGCCGAGATGGAACCATGCATCTGGTGGAGGATGGCGTGGATCACATCATCCACATCATGCCAGCGCTTGAGGAAGGCCGCCTTGTCCGCGCCCACGGGCTGGCTGATGTTGAAGTGGATATTGCCATCGCCCATATGGCCAAAGGGCACAGGCCGGCAGCCCGGAATCAGCGCCTCCACCGCCGCAATGCCGCGCGTGAGGAAGGCCGGCACATCCGCGACCGGCACCGAGACATCCTGCTTGATCGAGCCGCCCTCGCGGCCCTGCACCTCGGAGAGAAGCTCGCGCAGCCGCCAGAGCCCCTGCGCCTGATCGAGCGAGGCGGCGATCACGGCATCGGTGGCGAGTTCGCGCTCGAAGGCTGCTGCCAGCACGGCTTCAAGCGTATCGGTGATGCCGGTTTCAGCCTGCGAAGACAGCTCCACCAGCACATACCAGGGTGAGGGTTCGGCCAGCGGATCACGCGCGCCCTGGCCATGCTTCACCACGAAATCGATGCCGATGCGCGGCATCAGCTCGAAGGTGGTGACCATGCCGCCCGTCATCTCGCGGGCCAGGCCCAGGAGCTTCAGCGCGGCATCGGGGGACGGCACCGCAACAAATCCAGTGGCGCGCGATTTTGGACTGGGGAAGAGCTTCAGCACCGCCGCCGTGATGATGCCGAGCGTGCCCTCGGAACCAATGAACAGGTTCTTCAAATCGTAGCCAGTGTTGTCTTTCCGCAGTGTTGTCAGGCCATTCCAGATGCGCCCATCGGCCAGCACCACTTCGAGCCCCAAGCACAAATCACGCGTGTTGCCATAGGCCAGCACCGCCGTTCCGCCGGCATTGGAGCCAAGGTTGCCGCCTATGGTGCAGGAGCCTTCCGAAGCCAGCGAGAGCGGGAACAGCCGGCCTGCGCTTTCCGCCGCTTCCTGCGCGGTTTTCAGCGTCATGCCGGCCTCGACAACCATGGTGTCGCTGAGCGGATCTATGGCGCGAAGCGCGCTCATGCGCGTCAGCGAAAGGATGATCTCACGACCCTCTGCGATGGGGATCTGCCCGCCAACAAGCCCTGTATTGCCGCCCTGCGGCACCACGGGCACATTGTGCTGATCGCACAGCTTCATGATGGCAGAGACCTCGGCGGTGGAGGCAGGCCGCACCACGCAGGCGGCCTTGCCATGGAACAGATCGCGCCACTCTTTCAGATAGGGCGTCATGTCCTCGCCGGTGAGCACATGGCGCGCGCCTACAATGGCGCGAAGCTCCGCGATGAACTCTTCAGCCATGCCGCCTCACCTTTTTCTCGCCGTGAACGTGCTCGCTTTGGCCGTCTTGCCGAAAGCTTTGCCGCGCCGGAACACGCCCACCATCTCCACATGCGCCGAATAGCGGAACTGGTCGATCGGTATCACCTGTTCCAGAGCATAACCGCCCGCAATCAACGTGGCGGCATCGCGCGCGAAACTCGCCACATTGCAGGAGGCATACGCGATCAGCGGCACGGATGAGCCAGCCAATTCACGGATTTGAGCCTCCGCGCCAGCGCGCGGCGGATCAAGCACCACCATGTCGAAGCTGTCCAGCTCCTGGCGCAGCAGAGGGCGACGGAACAGGTCGCGCGCCTCTGGGCTTACCTGCTTCAGGCCCTGCGCGAAGCGAAGCGCACGGGTGAGCGCAGCAATTGCCGGCTTGTCGCTGTCGATGGCTGACACATTCGTCCGTTCGGCCAAACGCAAAGCAAATGGGCCGCAGCCGCAGAACAGATCCGCGATGCGCTTTGCCTTGGCCGGAACTGCCGCCAGCACAAGGTCAGCCAGCGCGGCCTCGCCAGCATCTGTCGCCTGCAAGAACCCACCAGGCGGCGGCGAGACCTCAGCCCTGCCCATGGTGAGAATGGGCGCGCGGCGCTCGACCAGGATTTCGCCATGCAGCGAGAGCCGCGCCAGATCGAGCACATTCGCCTCATTGATCATGGCCTGACGCCGGCCAAGGTCATTCAGCGGGCCATGGCCGCGAATGTCCACATCCAGCCCGGCAAGGCTGGCTGTGACCTGCACATCCAGCGGCTTGTCCCCGCCAATACGGCGCGCCAGAGCCAGCGCGATGGAGGGCGCACTGATAAGCGAGGGCGCCAATACCGGGCAATTTTGTATCTGCACAATATCGTGGCTGCGTGCGGCCATGAAGCCAAGCAACCAATCGCGCCCATCCTTGCGCGCATGGAAGGTCACGCGGCGTCGACCCTCGCCATGCGCATCGATCAACGCGCCAACGGGGGCATCTATGCCGGCACGCGCCAGCGTATCCACCACCAGTCCGCGTTTCCATGCGCGATACTGCGCCTCGCCCATGTGCTGCGTTGCGCAGCCGCCGCAGCGCGTGAACAGCGGGCAGAACGGTGCGATGCGTTCTGGCGCAGGTTCCAGAACCTCGATCAACTCGCCGCGATCCCCCGAAACGCTGGCCAGCACGCGCTCGCCCGGCAACGCAAAGGCTATGAAAACAGATCCGTCAGGCATATCGGCCACGCCGTCGCCTTTCTGGCCAAGGCGGGAGATTGTCAGCTCCTGCTGCATCCGCGGTGGTGAACCCATGCCTGTCATCTTGCTGCCGCCACCAGAAACTCGATATTGCCATCGCCGCCGGAAATCGGGCTCTGCATCTCGCCGGTGATGCGCCAACCATGCTGGGTCAATGCGGCTTTTGCGCTCTCCAATGCAGCCTCGCGCGCCGCTGCATCCTTGACGATGCCGCCCTTGGCCAGCGCCTTCTTGCCCAGCTCGAATTGCGGCTTCACCAGCGCGATGAGACGCGTCGCCTCCCCCGCCAAAGACGTGATGGGAGGCAGGATAGCGCCCAGCCCGATAAAGCTGACATCCACCACGATCAGGCCAGACGGGAAGCACACATGAGACAACAGTGCAGATGCATCGAAAACTCGAATATCAGTCTCTTCCAGCATGGTGACGCGGGCATCGGCGCGCAGTTTTGCATGCAGCTGACCATGCCCGACATCCACTGCGACAACATGTTTCGCGCCTGCCATCAAAAGCGCATCAGTGAAGCCGCCCGTTGAGGCGCCCACATCCAGGCAGGTCAAACCCTTGGGATCAATCGCGAATGCCTCGAGCGCCGCTGCCAGTTTCACCCCGCCGCGCGAGACATATGGATGTGCGCGCTCCGCGATGACCTCGGCGTCAATCAGCACGCCTTCGGAAGCCTTCTTCACCAATGAGCCATTGGCGCTGACCAGCCCGGCGGCAATCGCGGCCTGCGCCTGCGCGCGGCTCTCGAACAGCCCACGTGCCACCAGCAACATATCTGCGCGGGCGCGGCTCACGCCCTGAGGCCACCCGCATCGATGGCTGAACGCCCAAGCGCGGCAATTACAGTGGCAACAATGGCCTTCGCGTCGAGGCCGGCATCGGCATACATGCGCTCCGGCTTGTCGTGATCCTGGAACACATCCGGCAGGGTCATGGTGCGGATTTTCAGCCCGTTATCGAGCGCGCCCTCGGCTGCGAGGAGATGCAGCACCATCGCGCCGAAGCCGCCCGTTGAGCCTTCCTCGATGGTGACAAGCACCTCATGATCGCGCGCCAGCCGCAAGATGAGATCGCGGTCGAGCGGCTTGGCAAAGCGCGCATCGGCCACGCTGGTCGAGAGCCCCTGTGCCTCAAGCTCGTCAGCCGCTTTCAGCGCCTCACCAAGGCGGGTGCCAAGCGCAAGGAGCGCGACAGTCTTGCCTTCGCGCAGCATCCGGCCCTTGCCGATTTCCAGCACCTCGCCTTTTTCAGGCATCTCGACGCCGACGCCCTCGCCGCGCGGATAGCGCAGCGCGATGGGGCCCGTGTCATGCGCGGCGGCGGTCGCGACCATATGCACAAGCTCAGCCTCGTCGCTCGCCGCCATCACAACCATGTTGGGCAGGCAACAAAGGTCAGCGAGATCGAATGAGCCGGCATGGGTCGCGCCATCCGCGCCCACCAGCCCGGCGCGGTCCATCGCAAAACGTACCGGCAGGTTCTGGATCGCGACATCATGCACGATCTGGTCATAGGCGCGCTGAAGGAAGGTGGAATAGATCGCACAAAAAGGTTTGTAGCCTTCCGTGGCCATGCCTGCGGCGAAGGTCACGGCATGCTGTTCGGCAATCCCGACATCAAAAGTGCGCGCGGGGTAAATCTCGGCGAACTGGTCAAGCCCGGTGCCGGAGGGCATGGCGGCGGTGATGGCGATGATCTTGTCGTCGCGCGCCGCTTCCGCGATCAGGGCTTGCGCAAACACCTTGGTGTAGGCCGGCGCATTCGATGGGGCCTTGGCCTGAGCGCCGGTCACAACATCGAATTTGACGACGCCATGATACTTGTCAGCGCTGGCCTCGGCGGGGGCATAGCCCTTGCCCTTCTTGGTGATGACATGGACGAGGATCGGCCCGCCGACATCGGCATCGCGCACATTGCGCAGCACCGGCAGCAGATGATCAAGATTATGACCATCCAGCGGGCCGACATAATAGAAGCCCAGCTCCTCGAACAACGTTCCGCCGGTCACATAGCCGCGGGCATGTTCCACGGCGCGGGTGATGGCGGAGTCGAGCCGCTTTGGCAGTTTCTTGGTGAGCTGCTTGCCGAAATCGCGCAGGCTCAAATAGGTGTTCGAGGCGGACAGCCTTGCCAGATAGGACGACATGCCACCCACGGGAGGGGCAATCGACATGTCATTGTCGTTGAGGATGACGATCAGCCGCGAATGCATGCTGCCAGCATTGTTCATCGCCTCATAGGCCATGCCGGCGGACATCGCGCCATCGCCAATCACCGCGACGACATTGCGCTTCACGCCCTCAAGGTCACTCGCCACCGCCATGCCAAGCCCGGCGGAAATCGAGGTGGAGGAATGCGCCGCGCCGAACGGATCGTATTCGCTCTCGGCTCGCCTGGTGAAGCCTGAGAGCCCCCCGCCCTGACGCAATGTCCGGATGCGGTCACGGCGGCCCGTGAGAATCTTGTGCGGATAGGCCTGATGGCCGACATCCCAGATCAGGCGATCATGCGGGGTATCGAACACATGATGCAGCGCCACGGTCAGCTCGACCACGCCGAGCCCCGCGCCCAAATGCCCGCCGGTGACCGAAACGGCTGAAATGGTTTCAGCGCGCAGCTCATCCGCCACCTGGCGCATGGCACTTTCGGGCAGCGCGCGCAGATCGGCGGGCGTGTGGATGGTGTCAAGCAGCGGGGTCTGGGGTCGGGTCAAAGCACTGTATCGTGTTCAGGGGTGGAGCATGTGCATACAGGCTGCTGCCGCGCGGCGCAAACCACGAGACAAGCGGCAAATGTGCCCGGCAATGATCAACACAGGGCAAAAATCATTAGCAGGAAACGGGTGTTGCGCCGGGCATGGCAGGGCATCCACCATCACGATTGCGATTTGTGCTCAGGGAAAGCGCTTTTCCAGCTTTCCTTGCGCAGTTCGCAGCAGCGCGTGAATTTCGGCCAGTGTTGTGTCGGGGTGATTATTGTAATCCATGATGCGATGCAGCTTCACGCGCGTGCCACCCACCTCATTGAGCACTTCGCGCACGGCCTGCATCGCCGGCTGGCGGTAGTGCACGCCGCCCGAGACTTCTGTCGTTGCCTGGATCATCGCGCAGAACAGGCTCCATTTTGTCGGTGAGGGCGGGCAGTTGCGGTCATCCTGCTTGTTCCAGACGGCGTCACTCGCCAGCAATTCAAGCGCCTTGCGAATGATAACGATGTCTTCCTGCGTGGGCGGCAGCTGCCTGTTTGCGACAATGGTCAGATCGAGCGCCGTCCCCTCCAGCTTGGCCTGCGTCAAACCGAACCAGCCATAGGGCGTTTTGGCGACGCCTGGCTTGCCATCCTTGGGCTTGATCACACCAAACCTGACCGGGTCTTCCGGCTCTTTGCCCTGCATCGTGCCCAGCCAATCATCGAAGGCAGCCTGTTGGCGCAAGGTGACATTGACGCGGCGATCCGGCGCTGTGCAGGCAAAGCCAGCGCGCGGCCCATCGATGTTGATCGCCAGCGCGTTGACCGCACACGGAATCTCGCATGTGCCGGCATAAGCCGTGCCATCTTGCATCAGCTTGCAGGTGATGGTGTTCGGCTCCGCCTGCGCCGGCAGCGGCAGAAGGCTGAGAGCCATCACAAAACTTGCCGCAAAGATGTGACGAGAGACCCACATCGACCTGATGCGAGAGATATGGCAAGCGATGGAACTCATGCTGTTTTGTCCTTGCTGACATATTGCCGAGCGGCGGCGTGTTGCGTGCTAGTGTGTATGCACGCCGCACTGCCGCCAAATAAAAAGATTGCTACTCTCCTGCATTCAATCACCCTTCCGGAAGCGGAATAAACTCGCTTTCGCCGGGAACGGGGTCGAAACGGCCAGCGGCCCAGGCCTCCTTGGCTTCGTCGATCTTCTCTTTTGAGGAGGCGACGAAATTCCACCAGATGTGGCGCGGGCCATCCATGGGCTCACCGCCCAGCAGCATCAGCCGCGCCTGTGAAAGCGCCAGCACAGAAATGCGGTCTCCGGGCCTGAACACCAGCAGCCTGCCGGGCCCGAATGTATCGCCGGCGATGTCGATCTCGCCCGCCACAACATAGATGGCGCGCTCATCATAATCGGCATCGAGCGGCAGGATCGCGCCCGGTGCCAGCACCGCTTCGGCATAGAAGCTCTCATGCGGGAAGGGCGCTGGCGAGCGTTCGCCATACAGCGATCCCATGATCAACCGCACGCGCAGGCCCTGTGCATCGATCAAGGGCAGTTCGCCGCGCGGCACATGCACGAAGCCGGGGGCCATCTCCTCATGGCTTTTTGGCAGCGCCATCCAGGCCTGAATGCCGTAGAGCTTCGCGCCCACCGTGCGATCCTCCAGCCCCGTCCGCTCGGAGTGGACGATGCCTTTGCCGGCAGTCATCAAATTCACCGCACCGGGCTCGATGGTGAGGTTGGTGCCGAGCGAGTCGCGATGCACGATCGCGCCATCGAACAGATAGGTTACGGTCGAGAGCCCGATATGCGGATGTGGGCGCACATCGACGCCGGCACCCAGTAAGAACTCCGCCGGGCCCATCTGATCGAAGAAGATGAACGGCCCCACCATCGTGCGCCCCACCGAAGGCAGCGCCCGGCGCACCGAAAAACCGCCCAGATCGCGGGCGCGCGGCACAATCACCTGCTCGATCAGGCTGGCTGCGGCGCGGTCGCCAAATTC
>JBOFIL010000205.1:0-10661 GCA_051650165.1 Allobosea sp. | reverse complement strand
CAGCGTCGGCACCAGCGAGCCGGAAGGGATGTTGAAAGGCTGGAAGAACAGCGTGCGGATCACCAGCGCAATCAGCAGCGCCTCGATGACAACCTTCACGGTCTCCCAAAGGCCGCCTTCTTCCTTGCGCTTCGCCTTGGCAGCGTCGCCGGTCTTGTCGCTCACGTGAATATCCCCAAAGATGCTTCGGGCGGTCTAGCCGAAGCTGCCGCATCGGGCAATGCAAACACTGGCAGACAAACGCAAACTGCCGCCATGCAATCAGCGCCGGATCACCAGCTTGTCGGCAAAATCACGGCGGTTGCACAGCGAGGCCATCGAGTACATCGCGGCCTGATAGCCCTTCAGCGAATAACTCACGACGCCTTGCGTGCCGCTCTTGGTCGCGCCCAGCATGGTAATGCTGTCACCAGTGGTCATGCCATAGAGCGCGGCATCCGAGACGCATTGCCCAGCCTGGCCGCGGCATGGCTGTAGCGCACGGAACACGCCCTCATCCACTTTCAGCGGCAGACGGCTGCGGCGGTTTGCGCTGCTCACTTCGGCCACCACGCGCTCAGGACTGGCCCAATCCTCCGCGCCGTCGAAACGATGCTGCACAGCATCGCTGGCTGGCGTGATCTGGAACAGAAGGAACGGCGACAGAACCCGCCAATTGGCCGGCTGTGTCTCCAGTGAGGCCGTGAAGGCATAGCAGACCTTCTCGCCATTGCCTTGATCGCGCACGCCGACAACCCAATCACCGGCCACGCGAACAACCTGCCCCAACGGCTCCGGCACCAGCGAATCGAAAGCTGCCCGGCTGCGCACGGTATATTGCGCCTGATCATTGCCCTTGTGTTCGAGCCACAGCGTGTAGCTGCCGGGCGGCAGGCGCCAGCGCTTGAGATGCGGGCGGGCCCGCCCAGGGGGGCTGACTGGCGCAAACAGGCGGCCATTGGCGTCGATCATGCCGATCACCGGAGCCAAAGGCGCGCTCTGCTCTGTCACGTCAATCTCGACGAGCGTCGAACGAATGGTCGAGAAGGCAAATTCCTGCCTGCGATCCGTCGCGTCCAGCGAAACGCGGAACCTCTGCGGTGTCTGTGACAATGGCAGCGGCTGCGCCACTGGCTTGGCTGGGGCGGCAACAGGTGCAGGTGCTGCAACTGGTGCAGGTGCTGCAACTGTTGGAGGAGCAGCTGGGGCCGGAGCAGCTGGGGCCGGGGCAGCTGGTTGCGGAAGCGCTTGCGGCGGGGCCGCAGCCATGGGCGCAGGTTCAGATGCCGGGTTTGGCGTGGTTGCGGATGGCGCTGCCGGAACGGGCGCAGCGGGGGGGGGCGACATGGCCGGTGATGCAGGAGCAGCAAGCGGCGGAGCAAGTGCGACAACAGCCGCGGGCGCGGATTTCTCAATCGGCAATGGCGGCAGGGAATCAGGGTCTACCAGCCCGTCAAAAGCGGTGCTTTCCTGCGTCATGCCTTGCGGCGGGCGCACCTCGACCTCAAGACGCGTGCCGATCCGCGCCGAGCGATCCAGCACGATGTCGGTCCGCCAGCGATCACCCGGCGGGTTTTCCTTCACGGGTTCGGCACGCAGCTCGGTCGCTTCCAGCGAGCGACTTGGCAGCCTGCTGCGCGCCATCGGCACACCACGATTGAAAGAACGCGCCAGACTCTCATTCCAGATGTCAGGCGCGGGCGATCCATCCACCAGCCGCGAGCGCAATGCCACGGTCTGTTCGCGCTGCTGCCGGCTGCGCTCCAGCACATGCTGGGCCGCGCGGCTCAGCAGCTCATCTGCGCCGATGATGTTCTCCGGGAAGGCATCGGATGGCAGAGTGTAGGCTGAGGTCTGCTCGGAGCAATCAATGCCATTGCGCCCCACAGCCTTGAGCGCGATGCGAAAGCCACTCTGGGCCACCTTGCCACCGTAGATATTGACCGCCACATTGTAATTCTCGGCCTTGCGGATCAGGTCATCGACAGCGGTGCGGCTCTGGCCTGTGCCCATGATTGCGATCATCTCGGCAACCTCACGCACGGAAACCACTGATTTAGCGGTCGGTTCATTGCGCAGCACAATCGAGGCCGCCGCATTCACCTTCTGTGCGAGGAAGTCCTTCTGATCATTGGTGAAGCGCACATCATCAGGCGGCACACCCAGAATGGCGATCTGGTAAGCGCCGCCTGCAGGCAGGGCGCATTTGCTCTTGATGAAGCCCCACAGCTCCTGCGTGACACGGATGAACGGATCTTCGGTGGCCACACCCTGCTGCGCGAGCGCGGGCGCTGACAACAAGGAGCATGCCGCCACAAGGCGAAGGCCGCGCAGCATGGCGCGGACGGAAAACCTCATTGCGGCAAGGTGGCCAAAACGCACTGTTCTTTTCCAATCCGTCATGTCTACAAATTAAGGTCAGGTACGAGCCAGTGGCGCACCAGCTTGTCAGCCTGCGGACCGCTTGACCTGGCAATGATCAAACGGCCAACGCCGCGCAACATCAAGCAGCGCGGCGTCTATGATGAAAGGGCAATGCGCCGGCGAGGCGCTTACTCGACAACCCACTCGGTCTTGCCGCCAGACTTGACCTCGCGCGCCGTTGCGGTGGTGGTGGTGGCTTCTCCGCCATCGCGAGAGACCGAGGTGGAAAGCTCACGGCATTTCGTGCCGCCGCAATCATAGGTGCGCACAGGCTTCGTGGTTTGCCTGACGCGCTGGCCGGACTTGTTCCTGAAGCTCGACGAGACGGCACGCCCGCTGCGTGCGACCGACATCTGCGCCTGCTGGACTTGCTGACGCTCGATTTCATCAAGCACGGCCGCCACAAGCAGACCTGCCGCGCCGCCGATGATTGCGCCTGCAATCGCGCCGCCCACGCCATGGCGTGCGCCAATGGCTGCGCCTGCGCCAGCGCCGACGCCGGTCAGGACGCCCGTGCGTGTGCCGGAGTCGCAACCCGCAGCAACAATCGACAATGAGAGCGCTGCAATGAGCGCTATCCGCGAAACACCTGATTTCTGTACAAGAACCATGTTACCCAGCCTTTGTTTGCACTGACCAGCCTTGGTTGCACGCACCAGCCAGCAAGCCCCATCAGACCCGCAGTCACAGCCCGCAACCACATCGTGATGAAATGACGAAACGGAAGGTATCGGGTGAATGGCCTGACTGCAAGCGTAGCGTTTTCGGATTGAGCGCCCGATTTAGGCAGGCTGTCCAGCGAATTCGACGGCAGCTGGCAATTTGCGTATCAAGCCTTGATCCTGCCACAGCGGGAGGCTGAGTTGCAGGCCGGCTTGCCACAGGCTAGTCGAGTGACAATCAAGCTGCACAGGCAGTACGTCAGGCATGGAGAAGGCCCGGAATGGTGATCCGCCTGCCGGTTTCGACAAAGACCCGTGGTGCGCTAGCCATCGCCGCCGCAGGTGCCGTTCTGTCAATGCCCCCTGCAATGCCCCCTGCCGCCCATGGCCAGGTGCCGGCTGCCTCGGCGCCTCTGGCAAGACCTGAACCGCTGGCAAGGTCTGGGGCCTTGCTGCCCATCGCCCAGAGTGGCAGCGCTTTGGCCGCGCGCGCTGCGCCCTCGGTGCTGCGCATAGTCTCTTTTGCCAATGAGGGCGGCATTGCGCCGGCAAAGGTCGCTACATCCAGCCTGCCGCCTTTACAGCTCAATGCGCTGCAATTCCCGATCCCGGTCGAGTTGCGCGCAGCCTTCCAGGGTGAGGCTTGCCGGCTCAACGGGCTGGAATGGTGCCCGGTTTTCAAGGAAGAAACGCGCGGAACCGCCTTCGCCGCCGACAGGCCAGGCCGGTTCATGACCTGCCGCCATATCGTGCAGGATTGGCTGCACTGGGCGCGCGCCTACAATCCGGCGGCGGTGGAGGGGCGCGACATGATCCCGCCTTTTGCGCTGGCGGACTCGCAGGGCAAGCTCGCCTATGTGTCCACCATGCGGGGCGGCGGCGGATATCGCGTCAGCTTTCAGGCCGAATCGCGCCGGCTGGACCGCCCGCTGAAATCACTGCTGCGCGGCGATCTGTTCTGGGATGCTGATTTCCTCCAGTTCGATCTGGCGAGCGATCTGGGCGCGCGCCCGCTTCAGCGCCGCGAGTCCTTTGATGTCGGCGAGCAGCTCCTGCTGCTGGGCTACCCTGACCGTGTGGTGGGTGGCGAGGCTGCGCCGCTGTCTGCCTCATCAGGCCAGGCAACTGGGCATGACAGGCTGACCATCGTGACCAACGCACCCTCGGCCAAGGGCATCAGCGGCGGGCCGATGCTGGACAGCGATGGCGAGGTCGGCGGCATGGCGTGCTCGATTGGCCGTGCGCGCGGCCCCCGCGCCTCAAGGCCGGCGCTGGGGCTCCCCGTCTCGCCGCCGGAACTCGCAGCCAGATTGCGCGAAACCCACGGCGTCGAGACCATCGGCAGTCCATAGCGCTATTTTGCAGTCGCCTTCTCGGCTGCAAAACGCGCGAGATCAGCGGTTGCCACCCGCAACTCCGTGCCCACAGCATCGAGCAGACATGTCTGGTCGCAATTGCCTGGCACTGGCGGGATAGAGCCAAAGGCCGGCTCCACCGTGCCGAGGGACTGCCCGGTTGCCAGCGAGAATACGCGCCCCACAATGCGCAGCTTGGGCCGCGACATGCTGGGCGCAAGCGGGATGCGCTCCAGATCGGCATAGGTGCGAACCAGCAGCACGGCATCGATCTCGGATGCCCTGTCGCCAAGCGCCGTGCGAATATCTGCCAGTGAGGCATCGCCGCGTGGCTGTTCGAGATAGCCCGCCAGCATGGAGGCCTCGTCGAAGGCGCGCAGGCGGCTCGCCGAAAGGGACTGCGCCAATTCCCGGTTGATGCGGCGCACGATGGCATTGCCGCGTGAAAGCGTCTCTGGCGGGCCGTCATCCGCCATCACCAGCACACCTGCGGGGCGCGCGGGCGCGGGCGGCGTAACCGCCACGGGCTGCACTGGCGGCACAACGACCGGAGCTATCTGCGCAGCCGGAGCTGGCACAGCGGCAGAAGGCGCCTGCACGAGAGGTGCTGGTTTCAGCGCGAAAAACAGCCCTGCCCCAATGGCTGCGAGCGCTGCAACGCTGCCGCCAATCACCACAGGCGATATGCCGCCGCTTGCAGCCACCTGCTTGGAAGCTAACGGACTGCCCGGCTCCTTCGGCTTGCCCATGCGCGCCGTGAGCTTGGCAAGGCCGGAGCGTGCGCGCTCTGCTTCTTGCGCCGCGTCATCATTGATCAGTGCGAACTGGGCGAGCGTGGGTGAGCCATAGCGCCGCCAGGGCTCCTCGAAGAGGGTCAGCGCCTCCATGTCGGGCTGGCGCTTCTTGTTGGTCTTTTGCGCAATCTGCTGGAACAGGCGGTCAAGCGCCTCGGAGCGGGGCGAGCCATCCCATTTGGCAAGGTTGATCGTATCGGAAAGGCCGAAGCCGAAGGGAAGCTCCACCGGCTCGATCAGCGCCGGAATCGCCTTGTTCTTATTCTTGGCATAATGGGCCTCCTCCTTCACCCATTCGGAAGTGACCGAGAGCTTGCACCATAGCGTGATGACCACCAGCGAGGCCTCCAGCTCCTTCTCGATCTGGGCCGAGAAATCGACGCCGCTGTGAAGGCCTGCATCAAACCAGACGGTATAGCCATTGATCTTGAGGATTTCCGCCAGATGCTGGACCGCCTTGCGACGCTCGGATTTATAACTGATGAAGATGTCGGCCACGCGTTCCGCCTTTGTGCGATGCGCCCTGCCCGCTTGACGAATATCTCGGCATATGGCGCAGCGTCACTATGACGAGTGCCGTGCCCTGCTTCAAGCGGTTGCAAAGCGCGCGCGGGCATGAAACCGTTGTAACAAGCCACCATGCTCAAGAGACCAGCCGAACAGATGACCTTTCGCCCATGACGATCTTCCGCACATGACACGTTTGATTTTCCGGCTGGTCCGCATCGCCAATATTTTGCCCGGCCTGCTCATCAAGCGCAAAGGGCTGTTGCAAGCGCTTGCGGGGGTGATTGCGCTTGCGCTCGGCTTCTGGGGCTGGAGCATCTTCTCCCCAGCCAAGACCATGGCAGACCACGCCAACAACTTCTTCCGCACCGTGCAGCTGATGACGCTGAACTTCCCGACCACCTTCGATGGCAAGCTGCCGTGGCAGTTGCAGCTGGCGCGCCTGATGGTGCCGGCCATCGCTGCACTGGCCACGCTGCATGTCATCATCGGTGCCATCACACGGCCCGTGCGCATCGCGCTGTTGCCACATACCAAGGATCATCTTGTGGTGTGCGGCGCAGCGCAACTGACCGAGGCGGCCTTGATCAAGCTGGCCGAGCGCGGTGTGCAGGTCATCGCCATAGCACCCGACATGGTGGATGAGCGGCGCGACACGCTGGAAGGCTATGGGCTGACCGTGATCCGGGCCAACCCTTACGAGCCAGCGACCATGGCCGCGCTCAATCTTGATCGCGCCGGCGCGATTTTCATCGCCGGTGAGGATGATCTGGCCAACCTCAACCTCGCCATGCTGGCGATGGCACAGGTGAAGAAGCGCCCGGCGGATGCGCCGCCCATGACACTGGGCATTCTGATCGATGATGAGCGGCTTGCCTCCGAGCTGGATATGGCTCTGGATGGCATCTCGCGCCGGCATGGCGTGCGCTATCATCGCATTTGCCCGGACAGGGAGGGCGCTCGCCTTGAGCTTGAGCGCTATGCTCCCGCCCTCACCAAGGCGGACCCCGAGCAGCGCAGCCATGTGCTGGTTTATGGCTTGAGCGGGCGCTGGCAGCAGGTGCTGATGCAGGCGATTATCGCATGTCAGGACCAGCCGGATGAATGCCCGCTCTTCACGCTGATCCTGGATGAGGCAGAAACCGAACTCTTCGAGGATTGGCAGGCCACCACCTCTGACCGCGACATGATCGTCGAATTCAGCATCATCGCGGCAGATTCTGACATCTTCGGGGATGAGCAGCGCGCATCGGACTGGCGGCATGACAACCCCGTGCCGCATCTGGCGATTGTGCTGCGCGAAAAGTCCGATGCCATCGCCGCGATGTTGACGCTTCGCAGGCCCGGCAACCCGTTCGGCACCGAGCACACGCCTTTGATCGTGCGGCAGGCGACAGAAGACAGGCTGGTCGCCCAGTTGATGAACACCAGCGTCAACGACCGTGATTTCTCAAAGCTTGGCGTGTTTGGCGGGTTGATCAGGCCCGACTCTGTGGAACGTGTTCTGGACCGCAAAGGCGACCGCATCGGCATTGCCATGCACGCCTGGTATCTTGATGCTGCCGCGAAAACCGGCGCGGGCTCCGCCGCCGCGCTCGCGGCATGGGATGCGCTGCCGGAAAACCTGCGCGATGCCAACCGCGCCTCGGCGGCCCACGCCCCCATCCTGTTCGCCAGTGCCGGCTTCGTGCTCACCAAGGCTGGCAAAGGCATCGAGGCCGCAACGCCTGATGAGACCGAAATCGAGCGGCTGGCACAAATCGAGCATCGGCGCTGGTGCGCGGACCGGATTGACCGCGGCTGGCGCTTTGGCGAACCGCGCGACGATGTACGCAAGCGCCACCCGAGCCTCAAGCCCTATGAGGATTTGAGCGAGGCTGAGAAGGAAAAGGACCGCAACGCCGTGCGTGCGCTTGTTTCCATTCTGGCCAGCGAAGGCATGATTCTCACCCGCAAGATTGTGCCCGACGCCCCACCTAGCGAGGCGGCATGAGCGAGAGCCCGGCTACGACTGTGGCTGGCGGCAGCTTTGACCCTCGCCCGCGCTTGGTTCTGCGCATCGGCGTGGCGGGACACAGACCGGACCCGGACAAGAAACGGCTGCTGGATGAGGCCGGCATCAGCAAAGCTGCGGGCGCTTTTCTCGATGTGATCACACAGGCGCTGGCGCAGTTTCACTCTGAACAACCCGCACTGTTTCGCGCCGAAACGCCCTTGGTGCGGGTGTTCTCCGGCCTTGCCGAAGGCGCTGACCAGCTTGTCAGCACTGTCGCGGTGGAGCGGCAAGGCGGAATGGAATTGGCGGCCATCCTGCCCTTCCCGGTGGCTGCCTGCGCTGCCTTGATGGAAACGAAAAAGGGCCGCACACGCTTCAACACACTGTCAGCGCGCTGCGCGGCTGTGCTGCAATGCACAGATGAAGCCCCGCCGCTTGGGCCCGCAAAAGCGGATGAACAAGCGCGGCGCGAGGGCTATGTCGCGCAATCGGAGATCTTGATCGAGCACAGCGACATCATCTTCGCGGTGTGGGATGGCGCGCCGTCAAAAGGTCCGGGCGGCACCGCAGGCACTGTGCGCCGCGCGCTCGATCTGGGATTGCCGGTCTTCGTCATTTCGGAGAAGGGCGAGAACCCGCGCTGGCTGAATGCCGGGCGTTTCATTGCAGAGCACGGCTCGCTGGCTGGCGAAGCTGATGCTGATATGGCGCGTGCGATCCTGCGCCGCCTTCTCGATGTCGCACCGGCTGACCTCAAAGCCGGCAACGGGCATAGCGACAAACAAGATCATGATACATCGCATGATCATTCAGACGAGGGCGATGCACGCACGCGGTTGAGCTTCTTTCTGGCAGAGACCTCCGTGCCGTATGGGGGAGAAACCACGCTGCCGCGGCTCGGCCTGCATGGTTTCATTCGCAAATGGCTGAGCGGAAAAGGCATACGCAAAGCTCTCCAGCGCCTGCGCCCCAGCAGACAACCCATCCAGCCAAAAGCCGGCCTGTGGGCCAGCGCTGTCGATGGGTTGAATGTCCGCACAGATCTTGAAGGCGTGGTCGCGCAGCGCTGGCAATGGTCCGATGCGCTGGCCATCCGCTATGCCGAGCTGAACCGCTCGTCCATCATCGCCGTGCCGCTCTTGGGCTTCATGGCGGTGGCGTTCGGCCTGTTCGGCTTCATCTTGGCGAGCACAGGCGGGGCGGCTGGCTACGCGATGAAGGCGGTGCTGCTGTTGCTGGAGCTGGCCCTGCTGCTGTTCGCCTATGAGCGGCATTTCAAGGAGCCGCGCAAAGGTCATTGGCACCGCAAGCAGGTGGAGTATCGCTCGCTGGCTGAATTGCTCCGGCATGAACGCTTTCTGCATCTGGCCGGTTTTGGCGGCCATGTGGCGCGCGCTGGCGCACAGGCCGGCCTGCCCGATGAATGGATCGGCTGGTATCTGCGCGCCACCATCCGCGAACTGGGCTTCCCGAGTGCGACGCTTGGACCAGCGCATTATGCCGAGGTGATCCGCCGCGCCCGCGACATCGAGATACTGGACGAGACTGACGGGCAACTCGCCTACAACAAGTCCACCAGCGCTGAGTGCCACCTTGTCGAGACCAAGCTGCATAGTTTCGCCGCTGGCTTGTTCTGGCGCTTGATCCTGCCGGTCGGCCTGTTCGGTATCGCCTATGTCGGTCTTCTGGCCTTCACCAAGACAGGAGCCGCGCCAGCCAGCCTTGTTGCGGTGGTGAAATGGTTCCCGGCGGCCACCTCAAACCTGATCACCGCCTGCATGGCGCTGGCACCTGCCACCATCGCGGCGTTGCATTCGGTGCGGGCGCAGATCGATTTCGAGGAGCAGGCGCGGCGCACCAGCAACACGGCCAGCAAGCTCACCACCATCGCGCGGCATTTCACCAATGAGACGCAGGACAAATCCGTTAGCCGCGAGAAAGCCCGCCGCCTGCTGGGCGAATTGACGGAAACGCTCTCGGCGGATTTGTCCGGATGGTCGACCGTCTATCGCCACAAGGGGCCGGAACAGCCAGGCTGAGGCGCGTTTCTCAGCGCGCGAGCGGGCGGGCCTCGATCACCACAAAGGCCTGCGCAATCGGCGGATCATCCGACATCGACACGTGAATGACGGCCTCATAGCCCTCCGGCGTCAAGCGTCTGAGGCGCTCCGCCGCGCCGCCCGTGAGCTTCATGGTGGGCTGGCCACCCCTGCGGTTGATCACCTCCATATCGCGCCAGAACACGCTGCGGGCGATGCCGGTGCCGAGCGCCTTGGCGCAGGCCTCTTTCGCGGCAAAGCGGCGCGCATAGGTCTCGGCTTTCGTCAAACGCCCTTCCGCCTTGGTGCGTTCATTCGCCGTGAAAATGCGATGGGTGAAGCGCTCGCCAAACCGCTCCAGAGAATTCGCAATGCGGCGGATGTCGCAAATGTCGGAGCCAATACCGAGGATCATTTCTTATCGTCTTTCCGCAGGCACGGCCGAAAAACCAGTATCCACTTTTTCTGTGCCTGCTTCATGAAGTGCGGCCCTCGATCATGGCATCACGCATGCGGCGGATGGCGGCTTCAAGCCCGGTGAACACGGCCTCGCCGATGAGGAAATGCCCGATGTTGAACTCGACGAATTCAGGCGCGCCCGCCAGCGAACGCGCCGTGTCATAATCGAGCCCATGCCCGGCATGAACTTCCAGCCCAATCGACGCCGCCAGCTTTGCGCCCTCGCGCAGTCTGGCAAGCTCACGCGCCGCCTTTACAGCTTCATTATGCGCCACCGCCTCGCACCAAGTGCCGGTGTGAAGCTCGACGACTGGCGCACCCAGTGCCTTCGCAGCGCGGATCGGCGCTTCATCTGGTTCGATGAACAGCGAGACGCGGCAACCAGCCTCACGCAATACCGCAATCTTTCCGGCAAGCGTGCCCGCCTGCCCCACCACATCAAGCCC
>JBOFIL010000204.1:0-3699 GCA_051650165.1 Allobosea sp. | reverse complement strand
CGCGACGCCTGAGGCGACGAATGTCGGGCAGGTGGAGAGCGCCAGTGTCGGCTGAGCGATGAAGCCTTCCGGCGCATGTTTCAGCTTTTTGCGGAAAAGCTCGATCTGCCCCTTGGTGGCATGAGGGCCAACCAACATGCCATAACCGCCCGAGCCATTGACCTCCTTCACCACCAGCTCCGGCAGACGGTCGAGCACTTCCTTAAGGGCATCCTTCTCGCGGCAGCGCCATGTCGGCACATTCTTCAGGATCGGCTCCTCGCCGGTGAAGAAGCGAACGATCTCCGGCATGTAGCTATAGACCGCCTTGTCATCGGAGATGCCGGTGCCGACCGCATTGGCAAGCGTGACATTGCCGGCCTTGTAGGCAGAGAACAGCCCCGGCACGCCCAGCACCGAATCCGCGCTGAACGCCAGCGGATCGAGATATTCATCATCGATGCGCCGGTAGATCACATCGACCCTCTGCGGCCCCTGCGTGGTGCGCATGAACACCACATCATCGCGCACGAACAGATCAGACCCCTCGACCAGCTCGATGCCGAGCTTGTCGGCCAGAAACGAGTGCTCGTAAAATGCCGAGTTGAACTGGCCGGGCGTCAAGAGCGCCACCACCGGATCCCGCGAGGCGGCGCGCGGCGCCATCGAGCGCAAGGTGGCCAGCAGTGCATCAGGATAATTCTCGACCGGGGCAACACGGTGCGCCGAGAACAGCTCCGGGCAGAGCCTGAGCATGGCCTCGCGGTTCTCCAGCATGTAGGAGACGCCGGAGGGCGTGCGGGCATTGTCTTCGAGCACATAGAAGGTGTCGGCGTCGACCCGCACCACATCGATGCCGGCGATCTGAACATAGATGCCATGCGGCACGGCGAAATCCGCCATCGCGAGCTGGTAGCACGGGTTGCGGTAGATCAGGTCTGGCGGGACAATCCCGGCCTTGATGCATTCCTTCGGGCCATACACATCAGCGAGGAACATGTTCAGCGCCGTGACGCGCTGCCTCAACCCCGCCTCAAGACGTTGCCATTCAGGCTTGGTGAGAATGCGGGGGATGATGTCGAAGGGGATTAGCCGCTCGGTCGATTGATCATCGCCATAAACGGCGAAGGTGATGCCAATGCGGCGGAAGAACAGTTCGGCCTGGCTGCGCCGCGTTGCCAGCAGCTCTGGCGGCGTTTCCTTGAGCCAGCGCGCGATGCCCTCATAGGCCGCGCGAACTTCCTGCCCATCCACCCCGTTCATCTCATCGAACGCGGCCATCAACCCTCCCAACGCACGCAGTTTCAACTGCTGCTGACACCACAGTAGCCATTGCCGGCTAGGAAGCAACAAGCAGGCCAGCTAGGGCCGAAGCGAGGCGCTGCATGGATGGAGACGCCGGCAATGAGGCGGCCATCTAACGAACGCGGATCGATTTCACAGATGCTTGCAGCGTTTGAAGCTTTGTCTATGGTAGCTGTTCAGAGAATGAGCCGGGCGCTGATCCGGCGAAACATTTGCACGGTGCCATGTCGAAAGAAAAACAGCCTGTCGTCATCAAGAAATATGCGAACCGGCGGCTCTATCACACCGGCACATCCTCCTATGTCACGCTGGAGGATCTGTCCGAGCTGGTGAGGGGCGGTGAGGATTTCGTGGTCTATGATGCCAAGACCGGCGATGAGATCACCCGCTCCGTGCTGGCTCAGATCATTTTCGAGGAAGAGAACAAGGAGGGGCAGAACCTTCTGCCCATCAGCTTCCTGCGCCAGCTCATCCGCATCTATGGCGACAGCATGCAGGCGGTGGTGCCACGCTATCTCGAATTCTCGATGGAGAACCTCGTCAAGGAGCAGAGTGCCTTCCGCCAGCAGATGGCCCAAAGCCTGGGGCTCCCCGGCTTTGACATGATCGAGCGCCAGACCCAGGCCAACATGAAGATGTTTGCCGATGCCTTCAGTGTGTTCAATCCCTTTATTGCTCAGGCCAAGACGGGCGAAGCCGACAAGGCGCCTGCCAGCAGCGCGAAGGATGACATCGAGGGGTTGCGGGACGAACTCGCGATCATGCGTGAAAAGCTCGACAAGCTCTCCGGCAAGAGCTGACATCAAGAGCTGACATCACGCATCGGAGCGTCCGGCAGATTTAGCTGGCAGCCTTGCTCGGGGCGCTGACCGGTGCAGCTGATGAGTCGAGCCATGGCTTGGCTGCACCCAAGAGATTGCCCTGAAGATAGGTCACCCCCCAATCGGTGAGCATGGTCGAGGCAAGCTCGGTGTCGATCCATTCGGCGACGGTTTCGACCTCAAGATGCTGGGCCAGATCAAGCAATGTCCGCACGAAGAAGCGATCATCCGTGGAGCGCTCAAGGTTCTGCGTGAAGGCCCCGTCGAGCTTGAGAATGTCGATCGGGAAATCGCGCAAATGCCGCAGCGAGGTATGCCCTGCGCCAAAATCATCGATAGCGACACGGGCTCCTTGTGCCTTGATGCGATCAAGCAAGGCGCGGGTGCGGCGTGGCTCGGTGATGGCAGCGGTCTCGGTCACCTCCACAATCACGCGCGAGGGCACATTGGGCTTGGCCCGGCTCAAACCTTCGAACAACGCGATCCATTCGAAATCGACCAGCGATTGCGGCGAGACATTCAGCGATGAGACCGCATTCGGCTCGGCCTCAAGGCGCGCGAACACCAGCTCAAGCACGCGGTGGTCGAACAGACGCACCAGGCCGCGCTGTTCCAGCATCGGCAGCAGTTCCGCTGGCTGGAACCAGCCGCCATCCAGCCGCTCGATGCGAATCAGTGCCTCATGAAAGGCGATCTCATGGCCGCGTGCATGCACAACCGGTTGCCGCGCCAGAGAGACACGCCGCTCGTTGAGCGCAGACACTGCCTCGGCATCAAGCAGGCTTGAATGCTGCGGCCGGTTGAGCCCGCGATCCAGAGCGCGCGCCATGATGACGCGTCCGCCATCGGTGCGGCGTGCATCGGTCAACGCCTGTTCTGCGCAGGCCAGCAGCACGCTCGCCTGCCGCGTCAGCACCGGGGCATGCGCCGCCGCCGCGCGCAGCTTGACGAGCGCAAGCCCGTGCGACGTCTCGATGGCATTGCGCGAGACAGCGCGCATGAAGCGCTCCGCCGCCTGCTCGATCTCATCTGCGGGGCAGCCGGTCAGCGTGATGGCAAACCGGTTGCCGGAATAGCGCACAAGCCTGTCGCGCTGGCGCATGACCGTGCGCAGGCGATCTTGAACCGCACCAATGATCTCATCAGTGGCCTCATGGCCGAAATCATCATTCAGCCGCGCCAGCTCATCAATGGTCGCGACAAGCAGCACGACGTCGCGCTGATTGGGCAGCTCTTCGGCCAACGTGGTTTCAAGCGTGGCGACGAGGGCGGCGCGGTCGCACAATTCGCGCCCGCCGCTGGCCATCTCGTCCTGCCGCAGGCTGCGCTCCAACCTGAGCACCCCGCGCGAGCGGGCGGGGCGACCATCGCTGCCCGCGAACCAGCGCCCGGTATCCTCCACCCAGACACGCTTGGCATTCAGCGAAAGGACATAGCGGGTGCGATAAGGCACGCCGTCACCAAGGTCACTCTCACCCGATTCGACAATGGCATCATAGCGGCTGCGCCCGCTGCCGGGCTCGATCAGCCGCGAAAAGGCGACGCCGCGCTTGAGGCAATCCGCCGGTGCCGCCACCAGCACCTCGCTGACATT
>JBOFIL010000203.1:0-2335 GCA_051650165.1 Allobosea sp. | reverse complement strand
CGGCACATGCTGCGGCTCGAGGCAGAGGCCAGCATTGGGGCCGTAATTCGCGCCTAAGAGGCCCGCCACCGGCGTGTTGACCTTAAAGCCATCATAGAATTGCAAGGCAGGCTCCGTGGTCCAGACCTGCATCGCAAGGCCATTGATGGCTGAACGCAGCGTGGCGGCATGGGCGAGTTCCAGCCCCGGCATGGTAGATGCCTCGCGCCTGTCGCGCCGCAGCAGCCAGTTATGGTCATACCAGCACCGCGCGCCATCTGCCTGCATCAGCCGCACCTTGCGCGGCTTCCGGAAATCAAACCCCGTATCTGCGACGCTCATGACCTCGCCTGAAGGGATCAGATCCTCATCAACCGGCGTGATGAGGTTGGCGCGCAGCTCCAACTCATGATCGAGAACATCCGCCGAGCCATCGAGATTGAAATAGGAATGATGGCACAGGTTCAGAACAGTTGGCGCATCGGTGGTTGCCGTCAGCTCCACGCGCAGGCAAGCGGGCTCGGCCAAGGTGTAGCGACACAGCGTGGTGAGCGCGCCGGGATAACCATGATCACCATCGGGCGAATGCAGCGCCAGCGTCACGCTGGACGCATCATGGTGGAGGATGGTCCAGGGCTGCTTGCCAAAGCCCATGCCGCCGCCATGCAGCGAGTGCCGGCCATCCTGATTGAGCTTGAGCTGATGCCGCTTTTCATCGAGCAAGAACGTGCCGCCACCGATGCGGTTGGCATAACGCCCGGCAATCGCGCCAAAATGCGGTGAGTGGGCGAGGTAATCCTCAAGCCTTGGAAAACCCAGCACCACGCGCTGCGTTTTGCCCGCGCCAATCGGCACCACAAGATCGCGCACCACCGCGCCCCATTCCATGATGCTGGCTGAGGCGCCAGCAGCGCTGGTGAGCTTCACTTCGCGGATGACACGTCCATCTTCCAGACGCCCAATGTCCTCGATTGTCATGATCCGGCCCCGATGCGAGGGCAGATATCTTCACCAGCCTTGAGACACCGTCAATGGCCGCCGGCCAAGGCGCGGGCGAGCACAAGCGCGTGTGCTTCTGAGCCATGCCGATCGGCAATTGCGGACGCGAAGCTGCAACTGCCCGTCAGACCGCATACTCCTGCGGCTTCCAGCTGATGCCCCGGGTGAATTCGGGAGCATCGGCCAGCTTGCGGATGGACGCCCATGTCTGCTTGTAGTTGGGCAGGATCAGCTCGTTCGTTCCGGCGTTGATGACATTGCCGACCGAGCCTGTCGGATAGCCGAACTTCATGAAGGTCTGCTTGCGCCTGGCAGAGGGCGTCGGGTAGGCCATCGCCTGTGTCGCGCCCTCATCATTGTGGATTTCCACGATATCGCCCTGGGCCAGCTTGAGCTCGGCCATGTCAGCCGGATTCATTTCGATGACCGGATAGGGAAAGCGATCCATCACGAAGTCGTCCTGCTGGTCGAGATAGGCCGATTGCCAGACGAGATTGGCGCGCCCGTTATTGATCAGGAAGGCGTGCTTCGCTTTCTGTGCCTCCTTGCCCGGTGCCTGGAGGCCGCGCCATTGCGAGACCATGAAGCTGGCCTTGCCATCCTTTCCGCCAAACTTGCCATCGGCATAGAGCCGCTTCGTGCCATTGATCCGGCCATTCTCGAAGCCCGTCGCCGGCTCCTGGAACCCGTTGGTGCCCATGGCCTTCAGCCGCGCATAGGTGACGTGCGCCCCTCCCTTTTCGTTCCTGTGATAGCCATCCATGAAGGCGTCTTCCTCGGTCTTCCAGTCGAAGCCCTTGAACTTGTCGGCGTAGGCGGCATCGCCCATCTCGCGCAGAACGCGCTCCATCTGGTTGGCGATGCGGGCGGCGATGAGGCAATCCGGCATGGCCTGCCCTGGCGGATCCATGTAGCGCTCGACAAGTCGCATCCGCCGCTCGCCATTCATCGACGTCAGGTTCATCTCGCCCGATGTCGCGGCGGGCAGCCACACATGCGCGGCCTGCCCGATTTGCGTGGGCACGATGTCCACGTCCACGGCGAAGAGCCCGCCTTTCCTGATGGCCTCGACGATGGCTTTGACAAGCTGGGCGCGATCCCCGGCCGGAACGCCGGACATGGCGTCTTTCACGATGTCGGTGCGCTTCTTGTAGGCTTGCTTGAACTGCGAGGCGTTCAGTGTCGTCTTGTAATGGTCGCAGGCCCAGATGTGGTGAACGCCGCCCTTGCCCTCGATCAGCAGCTGGTCGACATAGGCCGCCGGGCGTCCGACATGGGCGTCGGATGGGCGCGAGTAACCCTCCTGGTGGCCGCCGAGCCGCACGCAGCCGCCGCCGGGCCGGCCGACATTGCCGGT
>JBOFIL010000202.1:0-4653 GCA_051650165.1 Allobosea sp. | reverse complement strand
CTTGGGTTGCCGCAGGCTATGGCAGCGGAGCCAACAAAAACGCTCCCTGAGCCTGGCGACGAGGCAGAAGGTGAGGCGCTGGACGCGCTCACGCCTGACCAGTCAGGCAAGAAATCCGCACTGGCTGAACTCAAGGATGCCGGCACGTCGGAGGATGCGGCGCAGCTTGATGCAGCAGAGGAAGCTAATCAGGCCGCAACAGCCAAGGCAGGCGCTGAAAGCGCCAAAGCCAAACCGGATGAGCAGCTTGCTGCTTCAACGCGCCCTTCGCAGGAGCCCAAGCCGGAAATCAACACAGCCCAGCTCCAGCCCGTTTCCGCAAAGGCAGAGCCGCTGCCGCCTGGCTTGATCGCACTGCCCGATGCCGCCCGCGCATTGCAAGCGCAGGCGCTGGATGGAAAGCCGGGCGTGGGGCCACAGCATAATGGCCCGCGCGTGCCTGAGTCGCCGCCGACATCGCTGGCTGCATTCCCGATTGAAATCGGCTTCCGCGCGCTGTCCGGCACCAAGCGCTTCGATATTCGGCTTGATCCGCCGGAATTAGGCCGCGTCGATGTCACCCTCACCTTCGACAAGGAAGGCGAGGTCACGGCCAAGCTCACGGTCGACCGTGTCGAGACGCTGCATCTCTTGCAGCGCGACGCAAAAACGCTTGAGCGCGCCTTTGATCAGGCGGGCCTGCGCCCCAGCGATGCCGGGGTGCAGATCACCCTGAGTGACCGCAATGCCAGCAATGGCAACGGCTTCCAGGCCGAGCAGGAGCGGGCATTCGGTGCAAGCCGCCGCGATGATGCCGAGCCCGTGCCTGCCGCCTTGATCGAGATGATCCAGCCACGCCGTGTCCGCCTCGGCGGCGTCGATGTGAATGTTTGAAAGATGCCTTGCATGCGCAAATTGACCAGCATGCCTGACCATAGGGTGACCAGATGACCACGACAGCCGCCACAGGTTCAGCCGGTTTTGCCGCCACCACCGGCAAGAAAACCACGCAATCCTCGATTGCCAACAACTTCGATCAATTCCTCTCGCTGCTGACCACGCAGCTGAAGAACCAGTCCCCGCTCGATCCGCTTGACACCAACCAGTTCACCCAGCAGCTGGTGCAGTTCGCGTCAGTCGAGCAGCAGCTGAAGCAGAACGAGACGCTGACAACGCTTCTGGCGGTCAACAAATCCATGACCGCGACGGCAGCGCTCGGTTATGTCGGCTCCACCATCCGGGCAGATGGATCGCAGACCCAATTGAAGGCAGGCCGCGCCGAATGGTCGCTGAACGCAGCCAGGCCGGGCGATGCCACCATCACCATCAAGAATGCCTCAGGCAGTGTGGTCGCAACCGACAGGCGCACGCTGAGCACGGGCGATAATTCCTATGTCTGGAATGGCCGCACATCGACCGGGGCCAACGCCCCCGAGGGCGCCTACAAGATCGAGGTCAACGCAAGAGACAGTCTCGGCCAGCCGATCCTGATCAAGAACGAAATCATTGGCGTGGTCGACAGCGTCGATCTCTCCGGAAATTCGCCGCTGCTCAAGATCGGCTCACTGTCGGTCGAACTCGACAAGATCAAGTCGCTCTCGCGGAACTGAGTGCACCATGCACGCGCGCCTCAACAGGCAATCGACATTGACCCAGCAGCCCGTATTTCGCTTTAGCTCTTTGTTAAAAGCGCGCGGTTATGATGCTTGGAGTGGGTTAGTTGAGTTGTGTGGGCGTAAGATATGAGCGAGTTGCACCGACCGCGAGTCAAGTATGTTATCGGGCCAGATGGCAGCCCGTTGACGATTGCGGATCTACCGCCAACCAATACCCGTCGCTGGGTGATCCGCCGCAAGGCTGAGGTCGTGGCAGCGGTCCGGGGCGGACTCCTGAGCCTCGAGGAAGCCTGTGAGCGCTACACGCTCACCGTGGATGAGTTCCTCTCCTGGCAGCAATCCATCGACAGCCATGGCCTCGCCGGGCTTCGAACCACCAGGATACAGCATTACCGCCAGTAAGATGCGCGCCCGCCAGGGCCACCATCCTCAGGCCAGATTTCGCAACGCCGGTCCTTCACAGGGGCCGGCGTTTCGCATTTGAGCGATTCATTTTGCGTTTTGTTGGCTAAGTTGGCCGCTGCAACCCTGACGTTAACCCGCCGCTAACCATGCACGGGGAAAAACTTGCCTAGCCGGGTTTTGCAATCGCGTTGCAGCCCGGCCCGAATAGGTGGGCAAGGAGCGTGGTGTGAACGGCCTGATGGAGAGCATGGCAAAATTTGGCGCTGGCCGTCTGGCCGCGATGATGGCTGTCACGCTTGCCATGATGGGTTTCTTTGCCTTCGTGATCATGAAGGTGTCGCAGCCCACCATGGGGCTGCTCTACTCTGATCTCTCTTCGCAAGATGCCTCGCAGGTCATCAAGGAGCTGGATGCCCGCAACATCCGCTACGAGGTCCGCCCCGATGGCTCGACGATCCTGATCTCGAAGGCCGATGTGCCGAAGCTGCGCATGGAGCTGGCCGGCAAGGGCCTGCCCTCCGGTGGCGGCGTCGGCTACGAGATCTTCGACAAGGGTGATGCCTTTTCCTCCACCAGCTTCGTGCAGAACATCAACCATGTGCGCGCCCTTGAGGGCGAGCTGTCCCGCACCATCCGCTCCATCAGCCGCGTGCAGGCCGCACGGGTGCATCTCGTGCTGCCCGAGCGCAAACTGTTCGAGCGGGACCGCGAGCCCCCGCGAGCCTCTATTGCTTTGAAGCTCGCCGGCGACCTCGATGCCAGTCAGGTGCGCGCCATTCGCCATCTTGCCGCAAGCGCGGTGGAAGGGCTGAAACCGGAACGTGTCTCGATTGTCGATGAGAAGGGCCGCCTGCTGGCCGATGGTGCACAAAGCGACAAGGGCCTTGCCGGCCTCGGGCTTGAAGAGCGTCAGGGCGGTGTCGAGCGCAAGCTCAAGACGCAGGTCGAAGAGATCGTTGCCTCCATCGTCGGCGCAGGCCGCGCACGCGTGCAGGTGCAGGCCGAGCTGGACCTCAACCGTATCGAAAGCCGCACCGAGAGCTTTGACCCGGAAAGCCGGGTGGCGCGCTCCTCGCAGACCCGCACGGAAAGCCAGGTATCCAACGAGCAGCGCGAAGGCGCGGTTTCGGTCGGCAATGAGCTGCCCGGCGCGCAAGGCCAGCAGGGCCAACAGCCGCAGCAGCGCGACGCTACAAACAAAAACGAAGAGGTGGTCAATTACGAGATTTCCAAAACCACGCGCAGCGAGGTGCTGGAAGGCGGCCGCGTGAAGCGCCTCTCGGTGGCCGTTCTGGTGGATGGCATTTATCCGAAAGCTGCCAATGGCGAGATGACCTATCAGCCAAGGCCGCAGGACGAACTGGACCGGATCGGCCAACTCGTGCGCACCGCCATCGGTTTTGACCGTCAGCGCGGCGATCAGGTGGAGATCATCAACCTGCGCTTTGCTGAGGCGCCTGCGAAAATCGATCTCATCGAACCCACGTTGATGCAGCAGCTGTTTTCCTTCGGCAAGGATGACATCCTGCGCATGGTCGAGCTGGCCGTGATCGGGCTTCTGACACTGATCGTGCTGTTCACCGTGGTGCGCCCGCTGCTGCGTCAGGTGGTTGCGCCAGAGGTCTTCCGCAAAGCCCCGGCGCTCGCCGCGGCAGCAGGCATGAGTGGCGCGGCGCTGATGTATGATCCAGGCAACCCGGCAGGACCATCGCTGCCACGCGAACCGGAATCACCATCAGAGCGCATGCTGGCGATCGCCCAGATCAAGGGCCAGATCAAGGCACAGTCTGTCGACAAGATCGGCCAGATGGTCCGGGAAAACCCCGAGGACTCGACCGCCGTGATCCGCACCTGGATCCATGAGGAGGCAGCGTGACATCATGAGCGCCTCCGGAGCCATTGCCACCCGCTCAAAAACCGGACAGGCAGAATCGTCCGCCGGCCCGCGCCCCATGCAGGAGCTGACCGGGCCGCAGAAGGCCGCCGTGATGCTGCTGATCCTGGGCGAGGATTACGGCAAGGCGATCTGGAGCGCGCTGGAAGAAGACGAAATCCGCGCCATTTCCCGCGCCATGGCAGAGCTTGGCACGGTCGAGGCCGAGACCGTTGAACGGCTGATGGTCGATTTTGTGGCCAAGCTCTCCAATGCCGGCTCGGTGACAGGCTCATTCGACCGCACTGAGTCTCTACTGACCAAGATCCTGCCAAAGGGCCAAGTGAACCTGATCATGGAGGAAATCCGTGGTCCTGCCGGCCGAAACATGTGGCAGAAGCTCGGCAACATCGATGCCAATGTGCTCGCCACATTCCTCAAGAACGAATACCCGCAGACCATTGCCGTGGTGCTCTCGCGCATCCGCCCCGATCATGCCGCCCGCGTGCTCTCACGCCTGCCTGATGATCTCTCGATCGATGTGGTGCAGCGCATGCTGCGCATGGAGCCGGTGCAGAAGGAGGCGCTCGATCATATCGAGCAGACCCTGCGCACCGAGTTCGTATCGACCCTTGCCCAGACTGCGCGGCGCGATCCACATGAAATGATGGCCGAGGTGTTCAACTGCTTCGACCGGCAGACCGAGAGCCGCTTCCTCTCGGCGCTCGACATCAATGCCAAGGACTCAGCCAAGCGCATCCGCGCGCTGATGTTCACCTT
>JBOFIL010000201.1:0-7703 GCA_051650165.1 Allobosea sp. | reverse complement strand
GCTTCCATCGAGCGCTTCATTTCCGGGCGCTTGGGCGCGACTATCTTGCCATCGAGCGATGAGATCGGCCCGCCACGCTCGGTGGAGAGCAGCCGCTCGACGCATTGCTTCATGATGCGGACGGACTGGCGCATCTCCTCCATGCGGATGCAATAACGGTCGTAGCAATCGCCGTTCTTGCCGATGGGGATGTCGAATTCCATCTCGTCATAGCATTCATAGGGCTGGGATTTACGCAAATCCCATGGCGCGCCGGAGCCACGGATCATCACGCCGGAAAAGCCCCATTTCCAGCAGGTTTCGAGATCAACGACGCCAATATCGACATTGCGCTGCTTGAAGATGCGGTTGTCGGTGAGCAGGCTCTCAAGGTCATCGCAGACCTTGAGGAACGGGTCGCACCAATCGCCAATGTCCTGCACCAGCTTTTCCGGCAAATCCTGATGCACGCCGCCGGGGCGCACATAGGCCGCGTGCATGCGCGCGCCGCAGGCCCGCTCATAGAAGATCATCAGCTTTTCGCGCTCTTCAAAGCCCCAGAGCGGGGGCGTGAGCGCGCCGACATCCATCGCCTGCGTGGTGACGTTGAGAATGTGGCTGAGGATGCGGCCAATCTCGGAATAGAGCACGCGGATCAGCTGGCCACGCTTGGGGATGGTCACCCCCATCAGCTTCTCGACACCGAGCGCGAAGGCGTGTTCCTGGTTCATCGGCGCGACATAATCGAGCCGGTCGAAATACGGCACGGCCTGAAGCCAGGTCTTGGCCTCGATCAGCTTCTCGGTGCCGCGATGCAGCAGGCCAATGTGTGGGTCAACGCGCTCGACGATCTCGCCATCGAGCTCCAGCACAAGGCGCAGAACGCCATGCGCCGCCGGATGCTGCGGCCCGAAATTGATCGAGAAATTGCGGATATTGTGCTCGTTCATGGCGCTTTCGCCTTTTCATCGCCTGGCAGCACATAATCCGTGCCTTCCCATGGCGAGAGGAAATCGAAATTGCGGAATTCCTGCGTGAGCTTCACCGGCTCATAGACCACGCGCTTTTCGGCGTCGTCATAGCGCACCTCGACAAAGCCGGTCAGCGGGAAATCCTTGCGCAGCGGGTGCCCCTCGAAGCCATAGTCAGTGAGGATGCGGCGCAGGTCAGGATGGCCGGAGAACACCATGCCATAGAAATCATAGGCCTCGCGCTCATACCAGTTCGCAGCCGGGAACACCTCGATGATAGAGGGAACGGGCGTTGCCTCATCGGTCTGGATTTTCACGCGCACGCGGGTGTTCTGGCGGGGGCTGAGCAGGTGATAGACCACATCGAAACGCTTCTCGCGCGATGGGTAATCCGCGCCGCACAGATCCACGAAGCTCTTGAAGGCAAAGCGCGGATCTTCGACCAGCACGCGCAGCACCTCGACGATATGCGCGGCTTCCGCCTCAATCGTCAGCTCGCCAAAGGCGATGCTGGCAGCGGTCGCCTTGCCCGGCAATGCGGCCAGGATGTCAGCGCCGAGGGATTGGAGGCGTGATTGGAGATCAGCGCTCATTTCTGCTTCTCCAATTGCTTCACCTTCTTCTCCAGGGCTTCGATGCGCTCTTCGAACTCGCCGGTGACCAAGCGGCTGAGCATGGTGTCTGCGCTCAGGGCGGATTTGAAACTCTTCTGCGTGCTCTCGACAGAGCCAAGGCGCTTATCAAGGGCAGCGAGCAAAATCCTTGTTTGCTCATGCTGCTCAAGATTTTCCGCCCGCATCTCGCGTAGCATGGGCAGGATCATGTCTGTGGTCTTGGACATGGCCTTTCCCCTCACCGCTCGATTGTGCCGGTGCGGCGGATTTTCTTCTGGAGAAGAAGCACGCCGTAAAGCAGCGCCTCGGCTGTGGGCGGGCAGCCGGGCACATAGATGTCCACCGGTACCACGCGGTCACAGCCGCGCACGACGGAATAGCTGTAGTGATAATAGCCGCCGCCATTGGCACATGAGCCCATGGAAATGACGTAGCGGGGCTCCGGCATCTGGTCGTAGACCTTGCGCAGCGCAGGCGCCATCTTGTTGGTCAGCGTGCCAGCGACGATCATCACATCGGATTGGCGGGGCGATGCGCGCGGCGCGAAGCCATAACGCTCCACATCATAGCGCGGCATGGAAAGCTGCATCATCTCGACCGCGCAGCAAGCCAGGCCGAATGTCATCCACATCAGCGAGCCTTGCCGCGCCCAGTTGACCAGATCGTCGGTCGCGGCAACGAGGAAGCCCTTGTCTGCCAGCTCGGCGTTGATGTCGGTGAAAAAGGCATCGCCTGAGCCAATCGGCTTGCCGTCAGGGCCAACAAGGCCGCGCGGGGCTGGCGCCACAAGCGGATTGCCGCGATCAAGAGCAGTCTCAGCCATGGTTGAAAACCATCCTTTTATGTCTCTGCCTTTTGAATCTTTGCCTTCTGAGCATCAGTCCCACTCAAGCGCGCCCTTGCGCCATTCATAAACGAAGCCGACCGTCAGCACGCCGAGGAAGATCATCATCGACCAGAAACCGTACCAGCCAAGCTCTCCAAAGGCGACCGCCCACGGAAACAGGAAGGCCACCTCCAGATCAAAAATGATGAAGAGGATCGCGACCAGATAGAACCGCACATCGAATTTCATGCGCGCATCATCGAAGGCGTTGAATCCGCACTCATAGGCCGAAAGCTTTTCCGGGTCTGGCTTGGAGTAAGCAACAAGGAACGGCGCAACCAAGAGCGCCAGGCCGATTGCCAGCGAAAGGGCGATGAAGATCGCCAGCGGCAGGTAGTCAGCGAGGAGGTTCGGCATCTGTCCCCCGTGAAAGGCAGTGGGCATTCAGGCTCAGGGCGAAGCAATGGATCAGAACCCATTGCGTTATGTCTAGACCGCAGCACAGTTGCCGGCGCTGTGGGATTTTGCCGCGTTGCTGTCCGAGAACCGCCACGATGCAAGTTTGGAATGTCTCAAATCAGCGCCGCACGCGTTTCGATTAACGGCCTAACATGCGCTTCGCAAGTGCGGCATGAAGCTCAATCGACGAAGTTGTCAGTATTTGTCGAGCTCATAGGCAAGTCCGCGTTGATCCGAATCATGCAGAGGCGCTATTGCCTTGAAAATGACCCGCGAGGTTGAGGAGACGCCATGCACGAGCCAGACAGCAATGTGCGGCGCTTTCGCCGGGCGAGCGAGGTGTTGCCGATGGTGATGATGCTTGTGCATGCAGCCGTCTTCGCCATTGGCTTGTGCATGACCAAGCCTGCCCTCGCCCAAACCTCAGCGCAGCCACAAGCGCCGACCTCCCAGCCCGATGCGGCTCAGTCAGCACAGCCGCAGCCAGCCCCACCGGTGACCTCAGCTCCGGCAACCTCAGCCCCCGGTCGCATGCTCGACCTCTCAAACGCCACATGTGCGCAGTTCATGGCCTTGTCGCGTGCTGACAAGGATCAGATCGTGCTCTGGCTGTCGGGCTTCTATGCAGGGGGTGCCCAGCGCCCGCGCATTGATGTGGGCCTTCTGGCTGGTGCCTCACGTGCCATGGATGACTTGTGCGCCAAAACTCCGACCACACCGCTGCTAGGCCAGGAGACGCGGCCCCTCTTGTTCAGGTGAGCGGGTCGTGAACATCCTTGTGCCGCACGTGTTGCTTTCGACATTGCGGCCAGCGTCAGCCTTGTGCGCTGTGCCCTTCTTCATCACGATTATTGCGCTTTTGCTCGGCATCAGCCTTGTTCATGCCCAGGATGGCACCTTGCAGTCCGCGCCGATGCCCCCGGTTCGTCCATTCGACATGGATATGCCCACGGTGCGGCCTAACCTCGTCACGCCGCCTCGTGCCCCAGCCGAGGGCGTGGCCACAGGAGCAACCGCAGCACCAGGTGCGGCAGGCATGCAAATCGCCCCTGCCCCGCCAGTGCGCCCCGCATCCTTGCCTCCACGGCCAGCGGCCAGCACAGAGACAACCGATGATGCTCCTGCGCAGACACTGTTCCCCGGCTTGAGCTTTCCGGGCATCACAACGCCATCAGTGCCGCAGGTGTCACAACCTTCTGTGCCGCCGCCCATTACTCCAGAATCGGAAAGGCCACAGCAAGCCTCCGCCGAGCCTCCTGCGGGCGAGCGTCAATGGCCCTTCCGCCTGCCATGGCAACAACAAGACCCGGCCGAGTCGGCTCCTGTCGACAACACGCCGACGGGGCCTGGAATCACCACTGATCCCGGCACCTCGACGGCCTGTTTGCCAGCGCGGCTGAAAACAGTGCTGAACAAAATCGTCGCAAGATATGGCTCTGTGCGCGTCACCTCGACCTATCGCCCAGCCTGGCGCGCGCGCCGTGGCTCATATCACCGCCGCTGCGAGGCCATGGACTTTCGCGTGCCGGGACATCGCCCTGGGGAAGTGATGGCGTTTGTGCGCAATTTCGAGGAAGTCGGCGGGCGCAAGGTCTATTGGAACGGCCTTATCCATATCGATACAGGGCCGGTGCGCAGCTGGTGATGAACACATTGCGGCAAGCTCAGCTTTAGAATCGCTGGTTCAGCGCATCCTGCGGCTTGCGGCGATCGTGATGATGATTGCGATACAAAATGCTGCCTGTAGCCAGCTGACACGCTCTCCCAGCAGCGGCACGGCAATCAGCATGGTGAGAAATGGCTGGATGAGCTGCACCTGGCTCACCCGCATGGGGTCATCTGACAGGCCGCGATACCAGGCAAAGAACCCAAGCCACATCGAGAAAATCGAGACATAGGCAAAACCGAGCCACGCAACAGGCGCAACCGCGCCTTGTGGAAAGCTCCATGCGCCGACAGCCGTTGTCAGCGGCAGATAAATGACAAGCGTCCATGAAATGACATGCTCGGGAGGCATTTCCCGGCTGAGCTTGGCACCGACCACATAGCCCATGCTGGCGCAGGCCACAGCCAGCAGAGCCAGCACATCGCCGGTGCCAAAGCCTATGGCCTTGCTGGTGCCGCCAGTCATGAAAGCGAAAGCCAGAACCAGAAGAAACCCAAGGATCGCCAAAGCCCAGAAGCCCAACGATGCCCGCTCCCGCATCAGCAGCGCCGTTATGGCAGCTGTTGCCAGCGGTAAAGCGCCGGTGATGACAGCGACATGCACCGCATCGACGTAGAGGATCGCCAGACTGGAAAAGAGCGGGAACCCGATGACGATGCCGATACCGGCCAGGATGAGCCGCCAAACCTGTTGCAGTGTCGGGCGTGGGGCACGCACTGCCCAGAGGTAGATCAACGCCAGAACGCCTGCGGCGCTGGCGCGCCCTATGGCAATAAACACAGGGTGCAGGCCCTCAAAGCCAGGCGCAATCGTGGCCAGCTTGGTTGCGGGCACGGAACCGGCGAATATGGCGACGCCGATCAGGCCAAACAGCAAACCATGTGTGGCGGGAGACATGACCACCAGGGCGCTCAATCAGCGCGAACGAGAGCACGAGAGGGTATGTTCCCTTTCGGGGAAGAAATGGCGCGGACGACGGGGCTCGAACCCGCGACCTCCGGCGTGACAGGCCGGCACTCTAACCGACTGAGCTACGTCCGCGCTGCGGCAACGCATCTATGCGCTGCGGATGGCGCGGTGGATAACACGTGTCGCTCGCCTGTCAAGGCAAACCCGCCCATCATTCGCCAGAGTTTCATCCGCCAGTGGTTATCGGCTGCGCTGCGGCAAGCATGGCGTCTGTTGCCAGGCTGGTTTCAGATCAGAACGGCCTGTCGATCTTCATCTTGAAGGCGCGCATTTCATCCATGGACAACACGTGGATGTCATCGGGCGAAATTGTTTCTGCCAGATCGACCACGCGCGGATCGACGCCGACGCCTGCGACATAGCGCTTCAAGGTCGTGACCTCGCGCTGGCCCGCTGTGTAGAATCGTGCATCGGCGGTCTCACGTGTGGGGTCCACACCACTGCCGAATGTGTGCATGCGGTGCACGCCGACACGGCTTCCAGATGGCACAATACGTCTTTTCGCGCCCATGAGCGTGTAGGCGCAGGCAGAGAAGCATGATGTGGGGCGCATGCTTGTCACAAGCCCGTCTGGCGAGGCCTCCGCCTTGGCCACCATCACGGTCGAATCAAGTTCGCGCAGCAGCAGCCCAAAGGCGAGCGACCCGCCGACATGCCCGCCTGGCGAAGAAATCACCACCACATTGCGCGTTGGGGCGATATTGCTTTGCGCCTGCACGAATTCGGCGAACTGGCGCGGCGTCTCGCGCGTCATGCGCCCTTCTGCCACGATGACGCTGGCGCAATCCGCGCCCTTGCAATCCGCCCCTTGCTGGAAAGAGACGCGCTTGAATGTCATTTCCGGGCCGCCGGGTATGTTGGCGCAAGCTCCCAGTGAAACCGCCAGAGCCAAGCCGATCAGACCGGTCAAGCGCTTCAGCATGTCCTGGTCTGCTCCCCTGCCCTTTATGGCGCTGGATTGGTGGGCGGTGACGGGTTCGAACCGCCGACCCTCTCGGTGTAAACGAGATGCTCTACCAGCTGAGCTAACCGCCCGATCTTGTCGGTTTAACGGCGAGTGCAGGCAAAGCGCAAGCACAACTGCCAGCCATGCCAACAAATGCCACACAAAAGAGAAACGGCACCTACTGGGCGCCGTTGCTCATTCAGCTGTGACTTCTCGTCACATTTGCATCAATGCGCGACGACTGCGCCAGCATCATCCTCGCCAGGCTTGTGGGTTGCAGCGGCAGACGCAGCCTCCTCATCCCATTCGATTGGCTGGAGTTCACGTATTAGCGCCACTTTCAACACTTGGTCCATCCGCGAGACCGGGATGATTTCCAGCCCGCTCTTCACATTCGCCGGAATGTCGACGAGATCCTTGGCGTTGTCCTCGGGGATCAGCACGGTTTTCAGCCCGCCGCGAAGAGCAGCAAGCAGCTTTTCCTTGAGGCCTCCGATGGGAAGCACCCTTCCCCGCAGCGTGACTTCACCCGTCATAGCAATGTCGCGACGCACCGGCACGCCAGTCATCAGCGAGACAATCGCCGTTGCCATCGCAATGCCCGCCGAGGGGCCATCCTTGGGCGTCGCGCCTTCAGGCACATGCACGTGGATGTCGCGGCGATCAAACAACGGCGGCTCGATGCCGAAATCAATCGAGCGTGAGCGCACGTAGGACGCCGCAGCAGAAATTGATTCCTTCATGACATCGCGCAGATTACCGGTGACGGTCATCTTGCCCTTGCCGGGCATCATCACGCCTTCAATGGTCAGCAATTCGCCGCCCACTTCAGTCCAGGCAAGGCCTGTGACAGCGCCAACCTGATCCTCGGTCTCGGCAATGCCATAACGGTAGCGCGGTGGCCCGAGGAACTCCTCAAGCACAGCCGGGTTGACTGTGACCTTCTTTTTCTTGTTCAGCACGATTTCCTTGACGGATTTGCGCACGAGATTGGAGATTTCACGCTCCAGATTGCGCACGCCTGCCTCGCGTGTGTAACGCCGAAGCATCAGCGTGAGGGCATCGTCGGTCAGGGACCACTCCTTCGAGGAGAGGCCATGCTTCTTGATCGCATTCGGGATCAGATGCTTGCGTGCGATTTCGGCCTTCTCGGGGTCTGTATAGCCAGCGATCCTGATCGTCTCCATGCGGTCCAGCAGCGGAGGCGGAATGTTGAGCGTATTTGCTGTCGTCACGAACATCACATTCGAGAGATCGTAATCCACCTCCAGAT
>JBOFIL010000200.1:0-4774 GCA_051650165.1 Allobosea sp. | reverse complement strand
GAGCGGAGCTTTGGACTGCGTGCCCTCTTCCTTCATCTTCTGGAAGGCCGGGCTCTCCTGCATCTGGAGACGAATCCAGATCGAGATGGCCAGCAGGAAGATCGAGCCGAGGAACGGGATGCGCCAGCCGCCCTTGAGGCCGAAGAACAACTCAAGGTCTGTCTGGAAGTTCTTCTCGCCCATGTAGAGGCGCAGGCCCACAATCACGAAGAGCGACAGCAGCAGGCCGAGCGTGGCTGTTGTCTGAATCCATGATGTGTAGAAGCCGCGACGGCCAACAGGCGCGTGCTCAGCGACATAAACCGCCGCGCCGCCATACTCGCCGCCCAGCGCAAGGCCCTGCAGCATGCGCAGCGCGATGAGCAACACCGGCGCAATCCAGCCAATCTGCGCATAGGAGGGCAGCAGGCCGACCAGGAAGGTTGAAATGCCCATGATGACGATGGTGACAAGGAAGGTGTATTTGCGCCCGACCAGATCGCCGAGGCGGCCAAACACCAGCGCCCCGAATGGGCGGACCAGGAAGCCGGCAGCGAAGGCCAGCAGCGCGAAGATGCTGCGCGTATCGACATCGAAAGCAGAGAAGAATTGCGCGCCGATGATGGCGGCGAGTGAGCCGTAGAGATAAAAATCGTACCACTCGAAAATCGTGCCGAGAGAAGAGGCCAGAATGACCTTCTTCTCTGAACCCGTCATGGGGCGAATGGTTTTCGCGCCAGAGGGCGCAGCCGCTGATGCGGTCGCGTTGCTCATTGTCGTATCCTTCCGGTTTATTGTCACTCTTGCCGGCGTCAGGGCGGCTCTCGCTTGTGCAAAAACCACGTATCCAGGCCGGTTAATATGCGTCTGTATGCGCCATAAACCACACGCGCCATCAGCACATTTGGCTAATAGACCATGGGATTACGACGATGGTCGCGCCTGATTGATGTGCCTCAATGCATTGGGGAATTAAGCCTGCTGCTCCATTCCGGGGCAGGGCACTTTCACTTGGCGAAAGGATTTGCTAACCTTGAGGCGGAGGCCGGCCAGAGTTTGAAAGGATGCATGTGATGTTGCGTCATTCCGCGTTGCGTATTGGTGTATTGGGCTGCTCCGCCCGCCTCTCCCCCGCCACCGCCCTTGCGGTCATCGCCGGGGTTTTTGCCATCATCCAGCCCATTGCCGCGCACGCGCAAACCACCACCCGCACCATCGTCGTGACCCGCACCAGCGGCGGCTTTGCTGGCCCAAGCTGGGCAGCGCAGGATTTCGGGCGTTACAGGAGCGTGACGACGATCCGCCAGAGCGTGCAGACTGATGTTGGCCCGCGCGCTGTCCGCTATGGTGTGGTGCCGGTGGACCAGCTGCCGGTGGTGGCAGGCATTCGCCGCCCGCCGGTTGCGCCGCCCACCGTTTATCGCATTGAGGGGCCACGCACCACCATGCACAAGGCCGATGAGGAGCGGATGCGCCAGGTTAATCCCGGCGCGCGCGTCATCACGCCTGATGATCTGATGCTCTCGCCGCAGACCCGCGCACGCTATGGCTCTTCGAATGCTGCACGCCTGCGCGACATGCGCCGGCGTCATGCTGTGGTGCAAGACCGGGTGATGATGCCGCAAGTGATCATCGTACGCCCCAGCGGGACGTATTGAGGCGCGAAGCTGGGCCCGCGCACAGGCCTGCGCCTAGCCCCGCGTCACCGCATACAGCGCGACGGCTGTCGCATTCGAGACATTGAGGCTCTTGATCGCGCCGGGCATCTCCAGCCGCGCCACAACGCTGCACAGCTCGCGGGTTCGGGCGCGCAATCCCTTGCCTTCGGCGCCCATCACCAGCACCAGAGGACGGGCGCGGATCACGGCATCGAGCGAGGCCGCTCCATCTGAATCGAAGCCGATGATGTTTGCGCCCTGATCAGCCAGCTTCTGCAACGCATCGCCGAGGTTCTTCACAGCCACCACCGGTACATGCTCCAGCGCGCCGGAAGCGGCCTTGGCCAGCACGCCGGTTGTGGCTGGAGAATGGCGCTGCGTGACCACCATCGCGGTTACGCCAAAGGCCGCTGCGCTGCGCATGATTGCGCCTACATTGTGCGGATCAGTCACCTGATCGAGCACAAGAACCAATGCATCATCCGCCAGCTTGCCCAGGTCTGGCGAGGGCAGGGGTTCGGCCTCAAGGTAAAGCCCCTGATGCACCGCATCTGGCGTCAGCAGGGCCTCGATCTCTTTCGCCGTCACGATCATGGGCGCGATGCCAAGGCCCGGCACCTCTTCGGTGAGGCGGTTGGCACCGTTCTCGGTGGCCAGAAGGCGCAGTGGCTTGCGCCTGGGGTTCTTCAAGGCTTCGATCACCGGGTGCACGCCGTAGAGCGTGACGATGCTGTCATCATCCGGCCCATTGCGCAGGCTCATGGATGATGCCTTTTCCACGCGCTTGGCCTTGGAGGAGATGGCGCGCTCAAAGCGGCGCTGCGGCTTGCCGGGGCGAGGGCCCGCACTCTTGCCGCTTTCTTTGCCGCCGCCACCATTACCGCCGCCTGCTTGTGTCGGCTTGCCGTGAAACGATCTCGGCCTGTCGCTGCGTTCATTCATGGCGCGCACTCCTCAAGCCCAAACTCAGGCCCTCGCGCCGTGCCATGGTTTGGGCCTGAACACCAGCCTGTTCAGCTTATTGCCGCTTTCGGCCAAGCCTTTGCTGCATTCGGCATTGACAGCGCAGAGCCCCGCCACCATAACGCCGGGCGTTCGCCGCAAGGTGTCTTCACCGACGGTTGGAACGGGGGAATGTCCCGAGCGGCAAAGGGGGCGGACTGTAAATCCGCTGGCTAAGCCTTCGCAGGTTCGAGTCCTGCTTCCCCCACCATCCCTCGCGGGTGAAAGTGCCTTGCGACGCCGGCGCGGGTGTAGCTCAATGGTAGAGCAGCAGCCTTCCAAGCTGAATACGAGGGTTCGATTCCCTTCACCCGCTCCAAAAGTCCCCGCGCTGCCAAATCGAACCATCGTAGCGATCTCTGATCGCCGGTTGGCCTTTGGCCAGAGGCGATCAGCGAAGATTTGGGTTCGATTCCCTTCACCCGCTCCAAAAGTCCCCGCGCTGCCAAATCGAACCCTCGTAGCGATCTCTGATCGCCGGTTGGCCTTTGGCCAGAGGCGATCAGCGAAGATTTGGGTTCGATTCCCTTCACCCGCTCCAAAAGTCCCCGCGCTGCCAAATCGAACCCCGTCGCGATTTCTGATCGTTTGGCGTGCTGGATCAATTGGCGTGCTTTGCGTCGCAAGTGATGAGCTATTATGCGTTGCATGCATTCGTGCAATGTCTGGCTTTGGTGCGCCGAAGGCTTAAATGGTCGTTAGCCGCGCAACCGATCGCAGACCAACAAGCGGCAGACCAGCAGCAGGATATGACAAGGTGATCACTCGAATTTCACGGCAGGCGTTTGTTCGGCACGCGTTTGTTGGGCAGGCGCTTGTGCTGATGGTTTCCCTCATGGGCCTGCAGGCGGCACATGCGCAGGGCCGCCCGGCCACCCGCGCGGCCCCTGCGCAGCCGACGGACAGCACGCTTGCCGAATCCTACTGGTCGATTTCAGTTGGCCCGCGCACCATCACGCTCGGTTTCGGGCTTGAGCCGGGCTCCGAGCAGGCAGCTATGCGCATTGTATGCACCCCGCGCGATACGTTCATGGCGGTCAATCTCTCGCGGCGTCTGGCTGGCGAGGATCTGGAGCGGCTCAAGCGCGTCGCCGGCAGCGAGATTGCCGTGATGCTGCAAGTTGAGCGGGGGCGTTTCAATTCGCGCGGACCAGTGGTCGAGCCGGATGACCCCACGCTTCCCATCACCGTTGTGCTGCGCTCAAGCAATGACGATCCGGCTTTGGCTGCGATGCGTCAGGGCAGGCGCGTCAGGGTTTCCTGGCCGCAGGGCGCATTCGAGATGCCGCTTGAGAGCTTTGCCGAGCTTGCCGAGGAATGGCAGGGGCGCTGCGCCACGCTGTCCGCAACCGCATCGCCCATCGAGGCTGCGCCTGCCCCCACCGGCAACCCGCCGCCCGGCCGGCGCGCGCCGGCTGCGCCGTCACCTGCTGAACCTGCACCCGCTGAACCTGCGCCCTCGGGTGATGGTGAGGTTTTGCGCCCGCCGGCCAATGTGCCCGGCTTGCCGCCGCAAGAGCCGCCAACGATCATGGAGCGTTGAGCGGCTATCCTGAGATTGCACGCCGCCGACAATAATGGAGCGGTGAGCGGCAAGCTCTCCTCACAAGCTGCCAATTTGCAAACACCAGACTTGAAAAGTCCGTCAGCATAGGGCATTTCCCCCTCACCAACCGCAGGGGCTTAGCTCAGTTGGTTAGAGCGGCGGTCTCCAAAACCGCAGGTCGAGAGTTCGAATCCCTCAGCCCCTGCCATTGGCCTTCCTGAAAACAGCAGAAACCATACTCAACCAGCCCGCTCATGCCGGCGGGATAAAGGGCTGTTGGATGGCCTTGAAGGCGTCGAGCGCTTCCATGCGTTGCGCCAACCCTGCCAGAGCCGGGTAGTCATCCTTGTCGGCAAGGCCGGGATGGGCTTCCATCAGGAAACGCCAGGTGCAGGCAATCGCGATGTCGGCATGGCCCAAACGCCCGCCGAACCAGTATCGCCCGCCGCCTTTTTCGCGCTCGCGCTCCAGCAGCACCAGTGTGTCACGGATTTGTGCCTTGCAACGCGCAATCCACACATCCGATGTCTGCTCATGCAGGCGCAGCTCGTAGAACAGGCTCACTGCCTTGTCGGCGATGCCGGTCGCG
>JBOFIL010000199.1:0-10934 GCA_051650165.1 Allobosea sp. | reverse complement strand
ATACCGCAACATGGGCCAGACATGCGTGTGCGCCAACCGCATATACGTGCAGGCTGGCATTTACGACGCTTTCGTCGAGAAATTCGCCCGCAAGGTCACGGAGCTGAAGGTCGGCAATGGCGCTGAGGTTGGCGTCATGCAGGGTCCGCTCATCACCATGGAGGCGGTGGAGAAGGTGGAGCGCCATGTCGCCGATGCGGTGGCCAAGGGCGCAAAGCTGGTGGTGGGCGGCAAGCGCCACGCGCTGGGGCGCACCTTCTTCGAGCCGACGGTGCTCTCGCATGTCACGACGAAAATGCTGGTGACGCAGGAAGAGACCTTCGGGCCGATGGCACCAATTTACAGCTTTACCGATGAAGCCGATGTGATCCAACAGGCCAACGCCTCGCAATATGGCCTGGCCTCTTATTTCTATGCGCGCGATGTCGGCCGTATCTTCCGCGTCGCCGAGGCGTTGGAGTTCGGCATGGTCGGGGTGAATGCCGCGATACTCGGCACCGAGGTCGCGCCTTTCGGCGGCGTAAAGCAATCAGGCCTTGGCCGCGAGGGCTCCAAGCATGGCATGGATGAGTTCATCGAGATGAAATACGTGCTGCTGGGCGGCCTTGGTGCATGAGGGCTTCGTGTCGTTTGCCCCTCACCCCAACCCTCTCCCCGCCGGGCGGGGAGAGGGAGAAGACAGCAGGCCATCCGGCGCTGTTGCGCATCGCAGATATGCAATGCACGTGCGCGTCCCTTCTCCCCGTTTGCGGGGAGAAGGACAGGATGAGGGGCAGCCATGAACGCGGATGACATGAAGAAAGCGGCGGCGCGTCGTGCCGCTGAGCTGGTCACAGATGGCATGAGGCTTGGCCTTGGCACAGGCTCGACCGCGAAGCATTTTGTCGATGCAGTGGGCGAGAAGGTGAAGGCCGGCATGCGGCTGATCTGCGTGCCGACCTCAGAGGCGACCCGCGCGCAGGCGGAGAGCCTCGGCATTGCGCTGACCACGCTGGACGAGACGCCTGAACTCGATCTCACGGTTGATGGCGCGGATGAATTCGATGACGCGATGCGCTTGATCAAGGGCGGCGGCGCGGCGCTCTTGCGCGAAAAAATCGTGGCGGCGGCCTCGAAGCGCATGGTCGTGATCACTGATGCGAGCAAGCACGTGAAAACGCTGGGGCGCTTTCCCCTGCCGATTGAGGTGACGCAGTTTGGCCTTGGTGCAACGCGTATCGCCATCATGAAGGCGGCTAGCGCAGCGGGTTGCGCCGGCGATCTTCGCCTCAGAATTGCCGAAAATGGCAGCGCAAAGGGTCGTCCCGTGACCACCGATGGCGGTCACTGGATTTTGGATGGGCATTTTGGCTCACTCCCTGATCCAGAGGCGCTCAGCGATGGCTTAGGCCGCATTCCGGGCGTGATGGAACATGGATTGTTCATCGGGCTGGCGGGCGGCGTGATCATGGCTGGCGCATCCGGGCTTGCCATCATGGGGCAAGTCTGAGAAGTGCAGCCTCAAGATTGACTGGCTTGCTGCGCCTTGGCGGCCTCCTATATTGAGTTGTACCGCCATGCGGACAGATTGAACGGAGCATTTGACATGAGATTTTCATCGAGCCTGCAAGGTGCCGGCATCACGGCTGTTCTGGTTACAGGTCTCTCGCTTGGTGCTGTTGCGACATCTCACGCCCAGCAGGCCCCTGCCGCAGCGCCCTCAGCCGCGCCAGCCCTGCCGCCGCTGCCAGCGGCTTCGCATTTGCAGGCGGCGCGCGATGTCATTGTGCTGTCCGGCGTGTCGTCGAGCTTCACCAACATCTACACGGATTTTCTCGTCAACATGCGCCAGAATTTCGTGACGCGCCCTGAGTTGACGAAAGATCTGGAGGCGTCATTCGCAGCCTTGAAGCCCGAGTCGGACAAGCGTGTTGAAGACATGATCGCGGCGGCGTCAGTGGTGTTCGCCCGCACCATGACTGAGGCTGAGTTGAAGGAAATCACCACCTTCCTCAACTCGCCGGTTGGGCGCAAATACAATCAGGCTCGCCCGCAGATGATCAACGAGATTTACAAGCAGCTGGAACCCTGGACCTTCCGCACCTCGGATTATTTCTACAATTTCACCCGCGACGAGATGAAGAAGCGCGGCCATGACATTGGCGGCTGATCAAGATTGTTGATTTTGGTTTCATCAAAAAGAAGGCCCGGTGCGAACCGGGCCTTTGCATTTGCTGCGATTTGAATGCCGCTTGCGGCTTCAGGCTTGGTCGTCAATCTTCCTCAGCCTTGAACTTGTTCAGGCCCTGCATGACGAAGGGGGCGATCAGCGCGATGGCCGCAATGCTGAACAGCGTGATCGAGATCGGCCCTTCCACCAGCACCCAGGGGTCCCCAAGGCCGATCTGAAGGGCGCGCCGCAATTGCGCCTCCGCCATCGGGCCAAGGATCAAGCCCACCACCATGGGCGCGACCGGATAGCCATGGCGTCGCATCAGGAAGCCAATCGCGCCAAAGGCGACCAGCATGCCAAGCTCCGCCACGGATGGCTTGGTGGCAATGGTGCCCATGGTGGCGAACACCAGAATGCCGCCGTAGAGCCATGGCGTCGGGATCTTGAGCAACTGTATCCACATGCCGACCAGCGGCAGGTTGAGGACAACCAGAAGCGTGTTGGCGATGAACAGGCTGGCGATGAGGCCCCAGACAAGATCGGGCTTTTCGGCGAACAGCAGCGGGCCGGGATTCAGCCCATATTGCTGGAAGCCGGCGAGGAGGATGGCAGCCGTCGCCGATGTCGGCAGGCCAATGGTGAGCAGCGGCACGAGCGTGCCGGCCACAGACGCATTATTGGCAGCTTCCGGCCCGGCAACACCCTCGATGGCACCGGTGGTGTCCCATTCCTCCTGATGCTTCGAGAGCTTCTTCTCGGTGGAGTAAGATAGGAATGTCGGGATTTCAGCCCCGCCAGCCGGCAACGCCCCGATGGGGAAACCATACGCCGTGCCGCGCAGCCACGGCTTCCAGGAACGCTTCCAATCCTCTTTCGTCATCATCACGCCGCCCTTGATGGAGAGGATCTGTCCATCCGCGCGGTTCTTCTGCGCGGCGACGAACAGCGCCTCGCCAATGGCGAAGAGGCCGACGGCCAGAGTCGTGATTTCAACGCCGTCCAGCAAATCCGGCACGCCGTATGTGAGACGCGATTGGCCGGTGAGCTTGTCGATGCCAACCAGCCCGAGCGCAAGGCCGAGAAAGAGGCTGACCAGGCCCTTGACTGGTGAGTCGCCGAATGTGGCCGAGACCGTGATGAAGGCAATGCACATCAGTGCGAAATATTCCGCTGGGCCAAATTGCAGCGCGAGCTTGACCATGATGGGCGAAAGCAGCGCGATACCGGCTGTGGCGATGGTGCCCGCCACGAAGGAGCCGATGGCGGCGGTGGCCAGCGCCGGGCCAGCACGACCGGATTTGGCCATCTTGCTGCCCTGAAGCGCAGTGGCCATCGAGGCGCTTTCACCCGGTGTGTTGATCAGGATCGAGGTGGTCGATCCGCCATACATCGCGCCGTAATAGATGCCGGCAAACATGATCAGCGAGCCGGCAGGATCGAGCTTGAACGTGACAGGCAGCAGCAGCGCCACGGTGAGCGCCGGGCCAATGCCGGGCAGAACGCCCACGGCTGTGCCAAGCAGCACACCGAGCGAGCAGAACAGCAGCTTGTCGAAGCTGAGAGCGATGAGAAAGCCTGCGCCGAGGTTTGAAAGTGCGTCCATGATGCGCGCCTCAGCCGATCAGCCGCTCGAGCGGGCCTTGCGGCAGGCCGAGCGTCAAGAGCTTGGTGAAAAGGAGGTAGATGCCGAGCGAAAGGCCGAATCCGATGGCCAGATCGGCCGGAATGTTGCGCCGGCCGAAAGCAAAGCTTGTGGCAGCAAACAGCACGGTCATGGCCGGAATGAAGCCGACACCGATGCGCACGCACAGGATCATCATGAGGCATGCGCCAAGGATGATCCAGACCGGGCCGGCATTGATCGGCTCAAGCTCCTCTGCCTTGTGGCGAAATGCGTTGATCAGGGTCATGAGCCCCAGAAGGGCGAGGCCAATCGCGACAATCTTGAGCGAGGCCGTGGGCCCCACGCCGTAGGTGACGGTGCGCGTGATCGCGATGCCTTCATACCAGAGCGCGCCTGCCAGCCCGAAGAGGCCAAGTCCGGCAACAATGCCTGCGCGGTCAGGCTTTCCCCCGCCGCCAATATCTGCTGGCATCAATCTGTCTCCCCCAATTGCCATGAAAATCATGTGCCGGCAGGACAATAGACGCATCCTGCATGTGCATTAAAGATAAAAAGAAAGGCGGAGCATATGCCCCGCCTTTCCCAGATGCGTCAGGCCTTACTTGACGAGGCCAACTGACTTCAGCACGCCCTCGACACGGACCTGCTCATCCTTGAGGAACTGGTCAAAAGCCGGCGAAGCGAGATAGGCATCATCCCAGCCGCGCTGCTTGAGAATGTCCTGCCACTCCTTCGACTTCACAGTCTTCTCGACGGCATCGGCCAGCACCTTGCGCTGTGCGGGCGTGATGTCCGGGCCAGCCACGATCGAGCGCCAGTTGATCAACTCGAGATTGATGCCCTGCTCCTTGAGGGTCGGTGTCGCATTGCCGGCCAGCTTGGCGCCGGAGGTGACAGCGATCGCGCGAAGCGTGCCGGCCTTGATCTGGCCTTCAAACTCGCCCCAGCCGGAAATGCCAGCCGTGACGCGCCCGCCCATAATGGCGGCAAGAGCCTCGCCGCCGCCAGAGAACGGCACATAGTTTACCTTGGAGCCGTCGACGCCCACCGTGCCGGCGAACAGCGCAGCAAGGATGTGGTCAGCGCCACCAGCCGAGCCACCAGCGAAGGTCACCTTGCTGACATCGGCCTTCAGGGCAGCTGCCAGATCCTTGGCATCCTTGAGAGGCGATGCTGCCGGCACCACGATGACCAGGGCTTCGGCTGTGAGGCGGGCGATGGGTGTGACCATGCCGAGATTGACCGGCGACTTGTTGGTGATGAGCGAGCCCACCATGACGAAGCCGTTGACCATCAGCGCCGATCCATCCCCCTTGGCGCTGTTGACGAACTGGGCAAGACCGACGGAGCCACCGGCACCCGGCACGTTGGTGACTTGCACGCTCTTGGCGACACCAGTTGCGGTCATTGCCTGCTGCAAGGAACGGGCGGTGCCATCCCAGCCGCCGCCCGGGGCAGCCGGTGCCATCAATTTCAGATCCAGCTGTGCAAAAGCTGCGCCTGTCATGGCGGTCAGCGCTGCTGCCGCTACGAAGGCACGGCGTGTCATTTGCTTGAATTGCATTTCATCTCTCCCGTTTTGGGCGTCGAGGGCCATGCCCGGCTCTTTCGATGCCACTGTTGTTGTGGCTTACTGTGTACTGTTGCATGGTCAAGTGCGAAATTACACAATATTCCTGCAACAATGATCCGGTTGCAGTGCAGCAATACTTTGTCTGTCCATACAGATTTTGAGGGAGGCTGCCAGAGCCGCTGCGTGCTCGATTTTTGGTTGATTGACGCGCAATGTCACCTCGCAACCTGTTGCATCATGCTCTAGTGGACAGTGCATGCAATTTCCCATGCGCCGCGAAAACCATGACCGCGCCGACCTGCTGATGGCTTCGGCACAAACCACAGCTGCGGCTGCACTCGCGCTCATGCCGCTGGCCATGTGGCTTGCCAGCCGATCAGCGCCGTTGTTCCTGACCATCGCCGCGCTGGCCTGCCTGATGATGCTTGCGCGAGAGGCAGCGCTTGGCGGCGAACCCGCAAGATTGAACCATCTCTGGCGCAATATGGAGAGCCCTGCGCGCCACGCGCTGCTGGCGCTTGGCGGCTTCCTTGTGGTGGCCCTTGTCAGCATCAGCTGGAGCCATGAGGGGCTTGCCTCACTGCGTTCTTATGGCGAGCTGATCGTCAGCCTTGGCGCGGGTGCCCTTGTGGCAGTGGTGCTGCCAAGCCGCGCCCCGCGCTGGTGCGGGCTGGCACTGCTCGCGGCGCTTGTCATCACCGCTGCACTGACAATGCTTGAGCTGTCCGGCTTCAATGTCTGGCGTGAGGGCGTGGGCCTGCGCGCCCAGACCTTCATTTTCAACCGCACCCTGATTCTCGCAGTTATCCTGGCCATCCCGCTCTGCGCCTGGCTTTTCGCAACCAAACGCCACGCCCTCGCTTGCCTGTCATTGGCGACAGTCGCGGCGGCGATGCTCATGTCGGAGAGTGGAGCAGGCCGGCTGGGGCTGATCGCTGCGATAGCGGCGGCGGCGGCGATCTGGCTCGCGCCGCGCCTCTCAATGCTGTTTGGTGCAGCGGGGCTGGTGGCAATTATGGCGCTGGCTCCTGTGCAGGGCGAAATTGCTGAGCGCGCCATTCCGGCAAAGGCCCATAAGCAGCTGCAGGATTCACACTCGCGAGACCGCGTCGACATCTGGCTGGCCTTCGGCGAGACCATTCGCGCCCGGCCATGGGCGGGTTCCGGCTTTGGCAGCTCGCCAACGCTGGATCGCAATCCGGTATCGCAGGTGCTGCCGGCGGAGCGGCGCTACTGGCTGGCCGTGGGGCATCCCCATTCCGCGCAGGTGCAAATCTGGGCCGAGACAGGTGTCATTGGCGCAGCCCTGCTTTTGGCGGCAATGCTCAACCTGCTGGTGGTGATCGGGCGCATGCAAGGCGCTTGGCGCATCGCGGCATTTGGTGCCTTTGCGGGAGCACTCGCCATTGCAGCCGTGGGCCATGGCGCATGGCAGGGCTGGTGGATTGCCACAGTTGCAGCCTGCATTGCGTGGTTCCGCATATTCATGGCGCAGGCAGGGCACGAGGTTCTGCAAACCTTGCATAACCAGGCCATGCGAAAGAAGGACACGGCACCATGACTGAGGTCGATCTCTTCGTGATCGGGGCAGGCTCCGGCGGCACCCGTGCGGCCCGCATTGCCGCTGGCCATGGCGCGAAGGTGATGGTGGCGGAGGAGGACCGCATCGGCGGCACCTGTGTCATCCGTGGCTGCGTGCCGAAGAAGCTGTTTGTCTATGCCAGCCGCTATGCCGATGAGTTCGGTGATGCCGCAGGCTTTGGCTGGGATGTTGCGGTCAATGGGTTTGATTGGCCGAAGCTGCGCGACAAGGTGCAGGCCGAAGTCACACGCCTTTCAGGCCTTTATCGCAAAGGGTTGGATGGCGCTGGCGCGAGCGTTGTCGAGAGCCGCGCTGTGGTGGAAGATGCCCACACCGTGCGGCTGGTCAAGACTGGCGAGCGTATCCGAGCAAAGCACATTCTGATCGCCACCGGCGGCTGGCCTTCGCTTGAGCCCACCATTCCCGGCGGCGAACTGGGCATCACCTCGAATGAGGTGTTTCATCTGCCCGCATTGCCCCAGCGCATGATCGTGGTGGGCGGGGGCTACATCGCGCTGGAATTCGCCTGCGTGTTCCAGCGTCTCGGCGTCGAGGTGCATGTGGTGCATCGTGGGCCCAATGTGCTGCGTGGCTTCGAGGAAGACATCTGCACTCGCCTGCGCGATGCGCTCATCCATTCCGGCCTGACGCTGCACCTTGGCCGCACCATCTCCCGCATCGAGGATATTGGAGGCGGTATTCGCCGCGCGCATCTCTCTGATGGCTCAACGATCGACGCCGGAGTGGTGCTGGTCGCCACGGGCCGCAGGCCCAACACCAAGGGGCTGGGGCTGGAAGCCGCGGGCGTCGCCCTTGCCGCCAATGGCGCGGTCAAGGTCGATGCGCAGTCGCGCTCTTCCGTGCCGAGCATCCATGCGGTGGGCGATGTCACGGACCGCATCAACCTCACCCCGGTCGCGATCCGCGAGGGTCATGCCTTTGCTGACAGTGTGTTTGGCGGCAAGCAATGGACCGTGGATCATTCCATCTTTGCCAGCGCTGTGTTCACCACGCCGGAACTCGCCACGGTGGGCCTGAGCGAGGCCGATGCGCTCGCACGCGGCCATTCCTTGCGTGTGTTCGAGGCCGGCTTTCGCCCGATGAAGGCGACCATCTCTGGCAGTCATGACCGCATCTACATGAAGCTTATCGTCGATGCCGCCACTGACAAGGTGCTCGGCGTGCACATGCTGGGCGAGGCCGCTGCCGAGATTATCCAGTCTGTCGCCATCGCCGTGACCATGGGCGCAACCAAAGCGGATTTCGACCGCACCATCGCGCTGCATCCTTCCGCCGCCGAAGAGCTGGTGACGATGCGCAACGCGAGGGGTTGAGGGCGTGGCTGGCATTCCAGCTGCGAATGACTGTGATCTATTGCCAGAAATATAAAAAATGACGTAACGTCATATTCGATGAGCTGCGATGCTATCCTTGCATCGTTCTATGATCGGGGATGGCGATGTTGCGATGGGCGAGATTGGCCGCACTATCCATTATGGGCGTGGTTGTGGGCGTGTTCGGCCTGTTTGCCATTGCTGACCTGCTCTCAATCACAAGCCGGAGCAAGCCATATCGGTTTTTGACCCCGGAGCACTCTGCCTGCCTGGCATTGCAAGAGCATAGCCATATGCTTGTTGCCGATTATGCCGATGCCATTCCCGAGAATGATGAGCGGCGTTTCCTGCATGACCGTTCGATCAGCGGTGCGGGGCATGCCTGGCGCTGCATGCTGCAACATCACGTCAACACCCGCCTGACGGCCTCAAACGACAGCCCGCCCAGGCCACCATCGTACCATCTTCACTATGCTGAGTTCCTGCCCTCGGTGGATGGGGTGGATATTGCTCAGGCGCGCGCGCTCAAAGCGCATCTCGCGGCACAGAAATCTGCTGGCCGCGACAATTACGTGATCTTTTTTGTCCATGGCTGGCGCAATGATGCGGGCTTTGCCAATGCCAATGCGCGCAGCTTCCGTGTTTTGCTGTCCTATGCGGCCAGCTATGTCGAGCAGCGTCGGCAGGAGAATGGCACAGCGCGCGAGATTGCCGTCACGGGCGTTTATGTCGGCTGGCGTGGGCGGCGCTTCGATGAGACATGGGCGCATTGTCTTGTGGCACCCTTCCATTGGCGAATGGACCTGGAGCGCGTGCGCCGCTGCGCTCCGCCGCCCGATGCCTCACTGGCGGCTGCAGCAGTCAGCATCCTGCATGCACCGAGCTTTCTTTGGGCCAAATCGGAAAGCGAGCGTGCGGCTGCAGGCGTGATTGCATTCCTCAACTCTGTCGAGGAGCAACTTCAGCTTCGCCACGAGACGCGCGGTGACAAGCGCGACCGCATGCTGGTTGTCGGCCATAGTCTGGGTGGCAATCTGCTGCTGAGCGGACTGGCCGGCAAATGGACAACCAACTCATCCCGCCCACCACCCGTGCAGAACTCCCTCAAGGCCCATCACGCGGCCCTGGAGTCTTCTCCGGCATCGCCTCCACGCTTGCGGCCACCCATGGGCGATCTCGTCGTCTTGCTGAATCCGGCTTCCGAGGCACGCAAATGGTCCAAGATCCAGCAGCTGGAGAACCAGACTGCGCTCAGCGCACAGGGTCCCGCTTTCGGGCTGACGCAGAAGCCGGTGCTCATGGCCATGACCTCGGCCTGCAACTGGCCCAAGGAGGACAAGGAACGATTGGGCCGGGCAAATGAATGTGACACGGTTACGCATATGGTTTTTCGGGCGGCGCAGATTTCCAGGATGAACCTGACCCGCTCCGGCAACATGGCGCTTGGCCATCATGATGTTGATCTTCACCGGAGCAATTCCGGCACATCGCATGAATTCGATGTGAACCAATCGCTTCAAAAACCAACGAATTATGCAAATGCACGCGATGCCAACAGCGCACAATGCGCGCAAGGCACCGGCTGGTTATCCTCGGCTCGCTGGATCGCGACACAAGAGGCAAAAGATGACGCGCGCACCGGGCCTGCGTATTGGGATACGAGCCTGCGCAACAAGGACACGGGCACGCTGGACAACATGATCATTCTGTCCCGGCAGCGGCTGGGCGATAAATCGCCTCCAGAACTGACGTTGGTGAACACCAAGGTCACATTGGCCAAAGGGTCCGCCGTGGCCGATGCGCAGTTTCGCCTCGGCACCTATGAAGGCATGCGGCCCTCGCCGACACATGCCTATTCACCGTTCTGGAATGTGCGGGCAGATGACGCCGCCATCTCCAATCATGGCGGGTTTGTTTCGCACAACCTCTGGTGCTCGCTGAACCAGATCGTGCTGGATGATATTGTGGCGGACAAATTGCCTGCCTATGTCCAGCCATGGCTCAGGGAGAAGGCCGCCAAGGCACGAGATCTTGCGGGCCGGCCCTGAGCCACTTCAATTCAGCGTCGAGAAGCCCGGCAGTTTTGGCTTGGCTTCCGAGGCAGACATCGCGCCGATGCGCGGCACTTCGTGGCCGGCGGGAAGGGAAGCGCGCTGGCTTTCATCAGCCTTGCGCTTTGCATCTTTCTTTGCGGCGGCGTCCTCTTGCTGGCGCGTGGCATCAAGCTGCTTGCGGTTCTCTGTCGCCTCAGGCCGCGTCGCAGCTTGAGCCGAGCCGACACCGATACTTGGCACAATGATCAGTGTTGAGCTGCCTCGCGTGGCCGAGGGTTGCGCGGCAGGTGCTGCGGCAGGCGTTGCTGCGGGTTTTGCTGGGCTCGCGGCTGGCTTCGATGAGCCGCTTGAAAAACGGAAACGCTTGGCCTCAGCCGTTTCGCTGAAGGCAATGCTGGCCGGCAATGCCAAGCCAATAAGAGCAATGATGAGTGGTTTCATGTGTTTTCCGCTCCTGTGGGCGTAGTTTTGCCACGGAGCGTGCAAATTCCAGCTTAAGCAGGGTGGTTAACGAAGAGACGCTGAACAACGGGCAGACGCCTTGCGTTGACATTTTGTGGCCAATCCCGTTTACAGAACGGCATGAACGCATCGCGCGCCCTCGCCAGCTATTTT
>JBOFIL010000198.1:0-2186 GCA_051650165.1 Allobosea sp. | reverse complement strand
CGGCTTTGTGTTTCAGAACTATGCGCTGTTCCGCCATATGAGCGTGGCTGAGAACATCGCGTTTGGCCTGAAAGCTCTCCCGCGTGCCACACGGCCATCTCCCGTCGCAATCAAGGCCCGAGTGTCGGAATTGCTCGATCTGGTGCAGCTATCAGGGCTGGAAGCGCGGTTTCCCACGCAGCTTTCCGGCGGGCAGCGTCAGCGCGTCGCGCTCGCCCGTGCGCTCGCGATTGAGCCGAGCGTGCTGCTTCTGGATGAGCCATTTGGCGCGCTTGATGCCCGCGTGCGCAAGGATTTGCGTGGCTGGCTGCGCGATCTGCATGCGCGCACCGGCCACACCACCCTGTTCGTGACGCATGATCAGGATGAGGCGCTGGAACTGGCTGACCGTGTTGCCATCCTGAACAACGGCCTGATCGAGCAGGTTGGTGCGCCGGATGCTGTCTATGACAATCCGGCCAGCGCCTTTGTCTGCGGCTTTCTGGGCGAGGCCAACCGCATCCCGGTCGAGATCGCCAATGGCCATGCCATGTTCGAACGCCGCGCCATTTATCCTGCAGCCAGCCTGAATGGGCCGCGCATAGAGGGACAAGCAGCCGAGCTTTTTGTGCGCCCACACCAGTTCAGGCTGGATGCGCCGGATGCTGCGCCCTTGAGCGGGCCTGTTGCCTTCATCCGCCGGCATGGTGCGATCCGCCGCGCCGAGGTGGCCATCAAGGGCCTGGCCCGCCGGCTGGAGGTGGATGTCACCAGCCCTGTTGCGCCGGCTGTTGGCGAGCGCATCGGGCTGCGCATTGCGCATGGCTATCTGTTTGCCAGGCCTTGAAAGACCGGCGGCTGCTTTCGTTTGTGGCAACTAACCGATTTAAAGTGATTAAAAAATAAGCTGCTGTATACGGGCTGCACATTTATTCAACAATTATTCAATGTGATATGCAGCAGTTTACGCATTTTAAACGAGGGAATAGCCGCTTTGGCAGGTTTGTGACGATTTCTTGACATGCCTATGAGGTCGCTGCCGCTTGGCATGCGCCTTGCTGTGAGGGTTTGGTCCCGCATTCGAAGACCTTCAACCCAGGGGTGTCATATGTCTTTCACACGTCGTTCGTTGCTTGGTACCGCGCTTGGTGGCGCGGCAGCCCTTTCCATGGGCTCACGCCCGAGCTTCGCGCAGGGCGCACCGATCAAGGTCGGCATTCTGCACTCGCTGTCTGGCACGATGGCCATTTCCGAGACCACCCTCAAGGATGTGATGCTGATGCTCATCGATCAGCAGAACGCCAAGGGCGGCCTGCTTGGCCGCAAGCTTGAGGCGGTCGTGGTTGATCCTGCGTCCAACTGGCCGCTCTTCGCCGAGAAGGCCCGCGAACTGATCTCGCAGCACAAGGTCGCCGCCACATTCGGCTGCTGGACGTCTGTGTCGCGCAAATCCGTGCTGCCCGTTTTCAAGGAGCTGAACAACATCCTGTTTTATCCCGTCCAGTATGAGGGCGAGGAGAGCGAGCGCAATGTGTTCTACACCGGCGCTGCCCCGAACCAGCAGGCCATTCCGGCGGTTGATTATCTGATGTCGAAGGATGGCGGCGAGGCCAAGCGCTGGGTGCTGGCTGGCACGGATTACGTTTATCCGCGCACCACAAACAAGATTCTGGAGGCCTATCTGATCTCCAAGGGCGTTGCTCCTGCCGACATCATGATCAATTACACGCCATTCGGCCATTCCGATTGGCAGACCATCGTCTCGGACATCAAGAAGTTCGGCTCGGCTGGCAAGAAGACCGCCGTGGTCTCGACCATCAACGGCGACGCCAACGTGCCGTTCTACAAGGAGCTCGGCAACCAGGGCATCAAGGCAACCGATATTCCGGTCGTGGCCTTCTCGGTCGGCGAGGAAGAACTCGCGGGCATCGACACCAAGCCGCTGGTTGGCCATTTGGCTGCCTGGAACTATTTCCAGTCGGTCAAGAATCCCACCAACGAGGCCTTCATCAAGGCCTGGAAGGCTTACAAGAAGTCCGACAAGGCCGTCACCAATGACCCGATGGAGGCCCATGTCATCGGCTTCAACATGTGGGTGAAGGCAGTCGAGAAGGCCGGCACGATCGATGTCGACAAGGTCATCGATACGCTGCCGGGCATTGAAGCCCCGAACCTGACCGGCGGCGTATCGAAGATGCTCCCCAACC
>JBOFIL010000197.1:0-2788 GCA_051650165.1 Allobosea sp. | reverse complement strand
ATTGGGTGAAATCCGTCTCGCTTGCTTTCGATGGCTCGGCCTATCGCAACATGCTGCGTCATGATGCGTATTATTTCTCGCGCCTCGGCGTTTATGTCGAGCGGGCAGACAATACGGCGCGCATCCTCGATGTGAAATATCATGTCCTGCTGCCCGAGACCGAGGCCGTGGGCGGCAGCCTGGATTATTTCCAGTGGACCACCATCCTGCGTGAGGTCTCGGCGCTGACCTCCTATCACTGGGTCTATCGCCAATCGATCAAGCCGCTGCTGGTGGCTGATCTTCTGATCCTCAACCCGCAGATGCCGCGCTCACTGGCGAGCTGCTATGAGAACATCTCGCGCTTTCTCGATGCGCTCGGCCAAGCCTATGGCCATCAGGGCGCCTCGCAGCGGCTGGCCCGCAAGATCATGAATGATATGACGCGAACAGACATCGATACGGTGTTCGCCGGCGGGCTGCATGAGTTCATCCAGCGCTTCCTGGCGGACAACAACCAGCTCGGCCAGACCGTCAGCGAACAATATCTCCAGTGAGGCGCTGATGCGGATCAAGGTCAGCCATGTCACGAATTATATCTACCCTGAGCCGGTGCGGTTGATCACGCAAGCGCTGCGCCTCTCTCCGCGTGACAGCGAGTGCCAGCTGGTCGTCAACTGGCGTGTGTCGCTATCTGTCGATGGCCGGCTGCGGATGGATGAGGATGGTTTTGGCAATCTGCTGCAGCATTTCGAGGCTGATGGGCCGATTTCTGAGCTGGCGATCACCGTTGAAGGGCTGGTCGATACAGTCGATATGGCGGGTGTGCTGCGCGGATCGCATGAGCCTGCGCCGCCCGACGTCTTCATGCGGTCAACGGCTCTGACGGAGTCAAATACCGAGCTGGCCGCCTTCTCTGATCAGGCGGTAATCGGTCTCAACCAACCGCTTGAGCAGCTGCATGCCTTGCTGGCCGCGCTGCACAGAAAATTGCGGCTTTGTGACGATGCGCTGGGGCCGACGCTTGGCGCGGCCAAAGCTTTTGCCTCCGGCAAGGCACTGCCGCGTGACCTGTCGCATGTGTTTGTCGCCTGCGCCCGACATCTGGGACATCCGGCGCGCATTGTGAGCGGCTATCTTGCTCCGCTTCATGAGCTCGCGCGGCCGCAATCCTTGCATTCATGGGCTGAGAGCTTTGTGCCCGGGCTTGGCTGGGTCGGCTTTGATGTGTCGACTGGCCTCAGCCCCGGCGAATGGCATGTGCGCATTGCCTGCGGCTTTGACTATGGCGATGTCACGCCGGTGCGCGGCGCGCGCAAGGGTGGCGGCATCGAGACCATGAACCTGATGCTCAATGTGCAGGCCCAGCAATAGCTGACCCTCTTGATCCGTTGCTGTCGAGCACAAAGTCTCGGGCCATGCTCCGGCATTCCTTGCTTCCCACCCGCCACAGCAGTTGCTAGACCTTCACCCGGCCATATCGCACGCAGCTAGCGCCCCCTTTCGGCCACGGAGAGAAGCATGACCTATTGCGCAGGCATTCTGGTGCGCGAGGGGCTGGTGATGATCGCGGATACGCGAACCAATGCCGGCCTCGACAATGTGTCGATCTTTCGCAAGCTGCATCTGTTCTCGCAGCCGGGAGACCGCGTGTTCGCGTTGGCCTCGGCAGGCAATCTTTCCCTGACCCAGACCGCACTGAGCATCCTGCAGGAGGGATTGCCGCATCCTGACACCAAGGAAGTCGAGACGCTCGATACGGTCGATACCATGTTTCGTGCCGCCCAGCTCATCGGGCGGGCTGTGCGCAAGGTGCAGGACATCGATGGCCCGGCTCTGGAAGAAGCGAAGCTGAAATTCGATCTCTCCTTCCTGTTCGGTGGGCAGATCAAGGGCGGGCCTATGCGCCTCTTCATGATCTATGCTGCGGGCAATTTCATCGAGTGCGGCGTCGAGGCGCCCTTCCTTCAGGTGGGGGAGCACAAATATGGCAAGCCGATCCTTGACCGGGCCGTGACCTATGACACCCAGCTTCAGGACGCGCTGAAAGTCGCTCTCATCTCGATGGATTCAACCATGCGCTCCAATCTGGGCGTCGGGTTGCCGATCGACATCTTCATGTTGCGCCGGGATGTGATCGCGCCAAATCTCATTCACCGCATTGACGCAGGCGATCCGTATTTCTCTGATCTGCGGGAGCGCTGGTCAGCGGCACTCAGGGCCGCACATATGGCGATTCCGCGCCCGCCCTATTCGGCATCCGCCGGGGGGCGCTGAAGCGCTGTTTCTAAACCTGTTCTAAACACAATAGTGCGATTATTGCCTCTCGGGGGGCTGTAAGCGTTCATTATGTTGCATTCTGACAAGGCAAAATCGACAGCCCGCCTCGTGTTGCGCACTGGTGCACTGACGGCCACGATTTTTGTCATCACGATCATCGCTTCGCTGAATTTGATCTTCGCCGAGTCCGAGCGGGTCAATTCCGAGACCTACACTCAGGAAAACCGGCGCTTTATCACGGCTGTCGAGACACGCCTTTCCGAGAAGCTTGCGCAGTTTGCAACCATCGCCAGCGGGCGCTCCCAGCGCAATATCGATGCAGGGCCTGTCGATACGGCTGATCTGAAGCATGATTTCACGACAAATCTGTGGGCGCATTTCGGCTTCGGCTCTGCCTATGTCATCACCTCCGGCAACCGTGTGCTCTTTGGCCAGGAGAACGGGCAGGCCGCGGGGCAGGGTGGGTTTGATGCGCTCTATCCTGTCGTCGAGAGTGCCATTGCCGATGTTCGTCGCCGTGAGGCGAGCG
>JBOFIL010000196.1:0-1925 GCA_051650165.1 Allobosea sp. | reverse complement strand
GATGGTGCTGGAGCGTGTGCGCGCCGCAACGGACCCCGCCGCCATCTTCTCTGTGCTGACGGCAAGCGAAGCCAAGGCGGCCTGAACCCAAGGTTGCTCTTGTATCCCCAGGTTCCTCTGGGTTTCCAGGTTCCTCTGGGTTTCCAGGTTCCTCGGGATTTCCAGGTTCCTCTTGGCGCATCGCCCAGAGAGGATTATTGCCTGTTGATACAGCACGCCCAGCCCGGTTCACATCGCAGGACATCTCACATGGCCTATACGCACGCGCCGCTTTTCCCGCTTGGCAAGGATGCCACCCCCTATCGCAAGCTGACATCGGAGGGTGTGCGCATCGAGAAGTTTGGCGATCGCGAAATGCTTGTGGTGTCGCGCGAGGCGCTGCGGCTGGTGGCCGAGCAGGCGATGATCGACATCAACCACCTGCTGCGCCCCGGACATCTGAAGCAGCTCGCTGCTATCCTCGATGATCCGGAAGCGACATCCAACGACAAGTTCGTGGCATTTGACTTGCTCAAGAATGCCAACATCGCCGCTGGCGGCTTGCTGCCGATGTGCCAGGACACGGGCACTGCGATTGTCATGGGCAAGAAGGGCCTGCGAGTCTTCACCGAGGGCGAGGATGAGAGCGCATTGGCTGAGGGCATCCGCGATGCCTATGAGCGCAAGAACCTGCGCTATTCGCAGCTCGCGCCGATCTCGATGTTCGAGGAGAAAAACACCAAGAACAATCTCCCCGCCCAGATCGAGCTTTACGCTGAGGGCAAGGGGGAGGCGGAAGAGGCCTACAAGTTTATGTTTGTCGCCAAGGGCGGCGGCTCGGCCAACAAAACCTTCCTGTATCAGGCGACGCCCTCCGTGCTCACCCATGAGCGCATGGTGGCGTTTCTGAAGGAAAAAATCCTGACGCTCGGCACATCCGCTTGCCCGCCCTATCACCTCGCGGTGGTGATTGGTGGCACATCAGCCGAGCAGACCCTGAAGACCGTGAAGCTGGCGTCCACGCGTTATCTGGATGCGCTGCCCACTTCAGGCGGCGAGGATGGACATGCCTTCCGCGATCTCGCCATGGAAGAAGAGTTGCACAAGCTCACCCAATCGCTGGGTGTGGGCGCGCAGTTCGGTGGCAAGTATTTCTGCCACGATGTGCGCGTCATCCGCCTGCCGCGCCATGGCGCCTCGCTGCCCATCGGGCTGGGTGTTTCCTGCTCGGCGGACCGGCAGGCGCTCGCCAAGATCACCCGCGAGGGCGTGTTCCTTGAGGCACTCGAAACCAATCCGGCGAAATATCTGCCGGAGGTGGAGGATGCCTCTCTGGGCGGGCCGGTGGTCAATATCGATTTGGCCCGGCCCATGAAGGAAATCCTCGCCACACTCTCGCAGCATCCGATCCGCACGCGACTTTCGCTGACTGGCACCATCATCGTGGCGCGCGATCTCGCACATTCCAAAATCCGCGAACGATTGGAGAGCGGACAGGGCATGCCGGAGTATTTCAAGGACCACCCGGTCTATTACGCCGGCCCGGCCAAGACACCCGCCGGCATGCCTTCTGGCTCTTTCGGCCCCACCACAGCGGGGCGGATGGACAGTTACGTCGACCAGTTCCAGTCCTTTGGCGGCTCGATGGTGATGCTGGCAAAGGGCAACCGCTCGGCCCAGGTGCGCGAGGCCTGCGCGCGCCATGGCGGCTTCTATCTTGGCTCGATTGGCGGCCCGGCAGCAAGATTGGCGCAGGATTGCATCAAGAAGGTCGAGGTGCTGGAATATCCAGAATTGGGCATGGAGGCGATCTGGAAGGTCGAGGTTGAGAACTTCCCGGCCTTTATCGTCATCGACGACAAGGGCAATGACTTCTTCAAGGATCTCAATCTGGGGTGAGGTGCGGTTGCTCTCCTCGTCATGGTCGGGCTTGTGCCGACCAACCA
>JBOFIL010000195.1:0-4402 GCA_051650165.1 Allobosea sp. | reverse complement strand
AGCGGGCAGCATTCGGCATAACCGGTGATGCCGGCATCGGTCTCGATGGCGACAACGGTTGAGTCGAACACCTCGACGAAATTGCCGTTGGACCAGCTGTAGCGGCCTTCGCGCAGCGGCAGATCAACCTGCCAGACCTTGATTGCAGTGATTTTCACAGGCTTTGCCTTTGCTGCTCTAAATCGCGTGTTTTGCCCATTCGCCATACCAGTTCTTGAAGAGCTGGAGCTGGGTCTTGGCGAAGGTCTTCTGGCTCTGAGAGAGCGCATCGGTCGGGTTGAAGTGCAGCTCGTATTCGCGGTTGCCCTCCAGCAGCATCATGTACTTGTAGAACAGCACCAGATCGACGCCCTCATCGAAGGTGGAGAGCACCTTCAGCGCCGCTTCCAGCTCCTGCGCCTGGCTGCGCGCGCTCATGTCGCCTTGTGCAGCCTTTTCGCAAAGCGCAGCCAGATGCAGCACCTGCTTGGGCAGCACATTGCCGATGCCGGTGATCGCGCCCTTCGCGCCGCAATTGACATAGCCATGGAACACCTCGGTATCGACACCCACCATCAGGGTCAGCGCAGCTGAGCGCCCCGTGATGTGCTCGGCGGCATAGCTCATGGCTTTGGCGCTGCCGAACTCCTTGAAGCCGACGAGATGGGGGTATGTCTCGTGTAGCGCGAAGAAGAGATCGGCCTTGGTCTCGAAGCCATAATAGGGGCTGTTGTAGATCACCGATGGCAGATCGACCGCCGCTTCCAGAATGCCGGAAAAATGGGCGTGTTGTGCCGCTGCGGATGAGCCGCGCGACAGCACGCGAGGGATCACCATCAGCCCGGCTGCGCCGATCAGCTTGGCGTGGGCGGCCAATGCGGCGGCGCGCATCGGGTTCTGTGCACCTGTGCCCACAATGACCCGCAAGCCCGCCTTCACCAGTGCTTCCGTTCCGGCCATGCGCTGCTCGTCGGTGAGCAGCGGCCAGTCCCCCATCGAACCGCAATAGATCACGCCCGCCATGCCGGCTGCCACAAGCTCCTTGCCCTTGGCGACCAGCGCATCAATATCTGGCGTGCGATCTGCGCGGCAGGGCGTCATCAGGGCGGGCATGACACCCGAGAATACGTTGCTGCTCATGGCGAGTTCCGTCGCTTCTGGTGCGTGGCTCGGCTCGTCTCGAAGCTATGGGCGGGCCGCGTGTGCAACTGTGCGACCGGCGAGGGCAACAGGCAAGGGCATCTTAGCGCCGCGCTAGCTGCCCATATGCAGATAATTGCCGATGGCATCACCCAGCAGTGTGGCCTTTTCCGCATTGGCAGGATCGGAAAGCATGACGGTGCCGACAAGTGCTTCCGCGATCGCAATCGCGGCGACCATGCTGCTTGAGAGTGTCGGGTGCTCGGCGGGTGCGTAGAGCTGGTGGTGCGCCAGGGCGGCTATCGGTGACAGAGGACTATCCGTGAGCGCAATAATCTGTGCGCCGCGGTCCCGGGCATAGCGTGCCAGGTTCACCACATCACTGGCATAACGCGGAAAGGTGATGGCGATCAGCGCATCCTGCGGGCCGATGCCCATCAGCCGACCGGCGGCCACTTCCGTGCCGCCAAACTCCACGACTCCAGAAACATGCGCGCAGAAGGGTTGAAGCCCCAGCACCAGCAGCCCGGCCACATGGGCAGACATGCCAAACCCCATGATGTGGATCTGGCGGGCTTTCATGAGCAGGCTGGCGATCTCGTCGATTTGTGGCCCGATCAAGCCCACATCCATGTGGTTGATCTGGGATTGCACGGCGCGAAAAATATCGCCGCCCCGACCGTTGCTGCGATCGGCGGCCAGATGCAGCCGCAGCTTCTCGACAGGGTCGAGCAAGGCCTGGATGGCTTCGGCCACGCCGCTGCGCATCTCGGCAAAACCGCTCAGGTCCAGCTCACGTGCAAACCGGCTAATGGTAGGAGCGGAAACCTGCGTCACACGCGCCAATTCTTCGATCGATAGTGCGCAGACGCGGATCGGATGGCGCAGGATGAATTCGGCCAGCTTCCGATGCCCGGGGGATCCAGTGCCAAGCACTTGAACGAGCCGCACGCCCAGTGAAGTGGCAACGAGCGCTTCCGCGCCTGCTCCGAAAGTTGGCATCGTTTTTTGTGAGCTTATTTTTTTCATATGTTGTTCAAATGAAAATTATCATTCATTGTGGCATGTGAGATTGATCGTGAAAAGAGGTTCATTCCGCCATGCGCAAATTTCTTCTGGCTGCTGCCGTGCATCTTGTCCTCGCCGCTCCGGCCTATGCGCAATCGCTGCGCGTCGGCGTTGAAGGCAACTACCCGCCATTCTCGATGCTCGCGCCCGATGGCAAGCTTTCCGGTTTCGACATCGACATCGCCAATGCCGTCTGCGCCGAGATGAAGGCGACATGCACGCTGGTGCAGCAGGAATGGGATGGCATGATCCCGGCCCTCAACGCCAAGAAGTTTGACATGATTGTCGCCTCGATGACCATTACCGAAGAGCGCAAGAAGGCGGTCGATTTCTCCGATCCTTATTATGATGTGCCCTCACGGTGGGTGGCCAAGGCAGGCGCCTTCACCGAGGCGACACCTGCTTCGCTGAAAGGCAAGAAGATCATCGTGCTGCGCAATTCGCCGCGCGCCAAGTTCGTGCAGGAGACGTTCAAGGAGAGCGAAATCCTGCTCGTGGCCAAGGAGACCGAGGTCTATTTCGAACTGGCTGCCGGGCGTGGTGACATCGGCTTTGGCTCGTCGGTTGTCTCTGGCGAGGCATTCTTGAAAAAGCCGGAAGGCAAGGGCTTTGCGCAGGTTGGTCAGCCGGTTCGTCTTGAGACAGCTGGTGGCGGCGGTGTCGGCATCGCGATGCGCAAGGATGATGCGGGTTTGCGTGACAAGATCAACGCCGCGCTGAAGGCCGTGCGCGCCAACGGCACCTACAAGGCGCTGGCCGCGAAGTATTTCGACTTCGACATTTCCGGCGGCGTCTGAGCGCATCTGTAGCCCATGCTGCATGGCTATTCGCCAGCGATCATTGGTGGGCTGCAATCCACCCTGAGCGTGGCGGGCGTTTCGCTCGCCATCGCCTGCCTGTTCGGGCTGATGGGCGCGGCTGCGCGGCTGTCTGAATCGCGCGCGGCCAATGCGGCCGCTTTGGCCTACACCACTCTGATCCGAGGCGTGCCCGAACTCGTGTTGATGTTGCTGATCTTCTACGGCGGGCAGATCGCGATCAATGCGATCGCGGACCGGATGGGTGCGGGGTATGTCGACATCAACCCGTTCATCGCCGGAACGATGACGCTGGGCTTCATCTTCGGGGCATTTCTCACCGAGACGTTTCGCGGCGCGATCCTTGCCATTCCGCGCGGGCAGATCGAGGCTGGCCATGCCTTTGGCCTGACACGCTGGCAGGTGTTGAAGCGTATCACCCTGCCGCAGATGGTGCGCCATGCTATCCCTGGCTTCACCAATTCCTGGCTGGTGATGCTGAAGGCGAGCGCGCTCGTTTCCATCATCGGGCTCGACGACATGGTGCACCGCGCCAATCTTGCTGCTTCCGCCACACGCAAACCCTTCACCTTCTATGCCACCATTGCGCTGATCTATCTGGCACTCACCACCATCTCGATCATCGGTCTTGGTGCACTAGAGCGGCGCTTTTCGCTCGGTGTCAGGAAGGTGGACTTCAGATGATTGACTGGTCGATCATTGCCACCACCTGGCCCGACTTTCTTCACGGGCTGAAGATCACGCTCATCCTGCTGGTGATCTCCTGCGTGTGCGGCTTTGTGCTTTCGGTGCCGCTGGCAGTGGCGCGGGTCTCGCCGAGCCGCTTCGTCTCGACGCCGGTGTTTCTCTTCACCTATGTGATGCGCGGCACGCCGCTCTTGGTGCAGATGTTCATGGTCTATCATGGCCTCGCGCAGTTCGAGGCCGTGCGCGAGAGCTTTGCCTGGGCGGCGCTGAAATCGCCATGGTTCTGTGCGTGGCTCGTTTTCACGCTGAACACCACGGCCTACACCACCGAGATATTCGCCGGTGCATTGAAGGCCACGCCCTCTGGCGAGCTGGAGGCGGCGCGCGCCTATGGCCTCAGCGAGGGCGCGATCTACCGGCGCATCCTGCTGCCAAGCGCGCTGCGCCGCGCCTTGCCGCAATATGGCAATGAGGTGGTGATGATGATGCATGCGACCGCCATCGCCTCTACTGTGACGTTGGTCGAGATCACGCGTGTGGCGCGCGATGTCTATTACAATCACCTGACGGTGGTGGAGTCCTTCGGTGTCGCTGCGGTGATTTATTTCGGGCTGACATTTTCAATCGCCGGGTTGTTTCGCCTCGCGGAGAAACGCTTCCTGCGCCACCTGCGCCCCGGCGCGACGGGAGCTGCCTAATGCGAGAGTTTT
>JBOFIL010000194.1:0-4515 GCA_051650165.1 Allobosea sp. | reverse complement strand
TGGTGCGGCCCACCACGATCACGTTGCCCTTGTAGAGCTTGAGGCGGACCTCGCCGGCCACATGCTCCTGGCTCTTGTCGATCAAAGCCTGGAGCATTTCGCGCTCCGGCGAGAACCAGAAGCCATTATAGATCAGCTCGGCATATTTCGGCATGATCTCATCCTTGAGATGCGCCGCGCCGCGATCCAGCGTGATGGATTCAATGGCGCGGTGCGCCACGCCAAGAATGGTGCCGCCCGGCGTCTCATACATGCCGCGTGATTTCATGCCGACAAAGCGGTTCTCGACCAGATCCAGCCGGCCAATGCCATTGTCGCGGCCAAGCTCGTTGAGCTTGGTCAGCAGCATGGCAGGCGAGAGCGCCTTGCCATCGACAGAGATTGCATCGCCGGTCTTGAAGCCGATGGTGATGTAGGTTGGCTTGTCGGGTGCATCCTCCGGCGACACCGTGCGCGAATAGACATAATCCGGCACTTCTTGCGCCGGGTCTTCCAGAACCTTGCCCTCGGAGGAGACGTGCAGAAGGTTGGCGTCTGTCGAGAACGGCGCCTCGCCGCGCTTGTCCTTGGCGATAGGGATCTGGTTGGCTTCTGCGAAGGCAATCAGCTGCTCGCGCGAGCGCATGTCCCATTCGCGCCAGGGCGCGATGACATGAATGTCGGGCTTCAGCGCATAGGCGGTCAGCTCGAAGCGGACCTGATCATTGCCCTTGCCGGTCGCGCCATGGGAGATGGCATCCGCGCCGGTCTTTTCCGCGATCTCGATGAGGCGCTTGCCGATCAGGGGCCGCGCGATCGAGGTACCGAGCAGATACACGCCCTCATAGGCGGCATTGGCGCGGAACATCGGAAACACGAAATCGCGCACGAACTCTTCGCGCAAATCCTCAATGTAGATGTTCTCAGGCTTGATGCCGAGGAGGATCGCCTTGGCCCGCGCCGGCTCCAGCTCCTCGCCCTGGCCAAGATCGGCGGTGAAGGTCACCACTTCGCAAGCGTAGGTGGTTTGCAGCCATTTCAGGATGATCGAGGTATCAAGCCCGCCCGAATAGGCCAGCACCACTTTCTTCACGCCAGTCTTCGACATCAGTTCCGTTCCTTGCGCCCTTCACGGGAGTTATGTTCTGAGAATTATGTTGGCTGAGCCTCTAACGCCAGCAAGCGCGGGGGGCAATGCGACTCATCATTTTGTAGCCTGAGCCGTTTCCCTGATCTGCGTCAGCGTCCGTGCAGGCGTGATCGCTTCGGGGTCAATGAAGCAATGCAGGATGGCGGGTTTGCCTGAAGCCCGCGCGCGGGCCAAAGCTGGAGCGAACTCGGATGTTTCGCGCACGCTTTCGCCGTAGCCGCCAAAGGCGCGGGCGTAAGCTGCGAAATCCGGGTTCTTGAGAGCTGTGGCCGAGACACGGCCCGGATAATCGCGCTCCTGGTGCATGCGGATGGTGCCATACATGCCATTGTCAATCACCAGCACGATGATCGGCAGATCATGTTGCACAGCAGTGGCGAATTCCTGCCCGTTCATGAGAAAGCAGCCATCGCCGGCAAACGCCACGACCTCACGCGCCGGGAACAGGCGCTTGAGCCCCACTGCTGCCGGCACGCCGTAACCCATCGAGCCGGAGGTGGGCGCGCCTTGCGTGCCATAATGCCGGAATGGCCAGAAGCGATGCAGCCATGTGGCGTAATTGCCCGCGCCATTGCACATGATGGTGTCGGCCGGCAGCGCCGCGATGAGATGCGCCATCACCTGCCCCATCTGGAGGCTGCCGGGGATGGTGATGCGCGCGGGATCGGACCATTCCAGATAGGCGGTATGGGCCTCATCCGCCGCGCCAGCCCAAGGGATAATCTGCGGCGGATGCACGGTTTCCAGCGCGGCGCAGAAGCCTGTCGGCGAGGCATTAATAGCGAGCGCGGGCGCATAGACGCGGCCAAGCTCCGCGGCATCGGGATGGACATGCACCAGCGGCACGTCGGGATCAGGGATGCCGAACAGCGTGTAGGACTGGCTCGGCATCTCGGACATGCGCCCGCCCACCATCAACACCAGATCCGCCGCCTTGATGCGCGCCAGCAGCTTCGGGTTTGGCCCGATGCCAAGATCGCCGGCAAAGCAACGGTGATTAGCCGGGAACAGCATCTGGCGGCGGAAGCTCACCGCCACCGGCAGATCAAAGCGCTCGGCAAAGCGCGTGAAACGCTCGACCGCCTGCTCGCTCCAGCGCGACCCGCCAAGGATCGCGATGGGTGCCTTCGCAGCCCAAAGGCGCTTTTGCAAATCAATGGTTTGAAGCAGCGAAGGATGTGTCTCGATGGGCTGGCAAGCTTTTGCATCCGCCACCTCAACCATATCCGTCAGCACATCTTCCGGTAGTGCGATCACCACCGGGCCGGGACGGCCAGACGTCGCGACATGGAAGGCGCGGCTGATGATTTCGGGTATGCGCGCGGCGTCATCGATCTCGGTCGCCCATTTGGCGAGCGGGCCGAAAGCGGCGCGGTAATCCACCTCCTGAAAGGCCTCGCGCTCGCGCATGCCGCGCTCGATCTGGCCGACGAACAGGATCATCGGCGTCGAATCCTGTTTGGCGATATGAACCGCCGGCGAAGCATTGGTTGCGCCAGGCCCGCGCGTGACGAAACAGATGCCGGGACGGCCGGTGACCTTGCCGGCGGCCTCCGCCATCATGCCCGCGCCGCCCTCCTGCCGGCAAACGGTGATGCGGATCGCGGCGTCATGCAGCGCATCAAGCACAGCGAGATAACTCTCTCCCGGCACACAGAAGGTATCCGTGACGCCGTGGATCATCAGCTGATCGACAAGGATTTGTCCGCCCGTTCGGGATTTCAATGGCATTTCTCAGGCTCCCCAATGCGGATCAGCGAGCACCTCGGCCTGATGCTCGCCAAGGCGCGGGCTGGGGCGATCCACTGTCAGACGCTGGCCATTCATCACAATCGGGCAGCCCATTGCGGGGATGACGCCGCCCTTCGCATGGGGCGCCGGCATCTGCCGCACCACGCCGCGATGAATGACTTGAGGATCGGCGAAGACCTCCGGAATGGTATTGATCGGCCCGGCAGGCACGCCCGCTTTGGCGAGCTTGTCGAGAATGTCAGCCTTCGCGAATTTGGCGGTTTCGGCCATGAGCAGCGGCATGAGAACATCGCGGTTTGCCAGCCGGCTGACATTGTCGTGGAAGCGCGGATCAACCGCATATTCCGGCTTGCCGATGACGATGCAGAATTTGGCGAACTGGCCATCATTGCCGCTGGCGAGGATGAAATGGCCATCCTTTGCCGGCATTGCCTGATAGGGCACGATGTTGGCGTGGGCATTGCCCATGCGGTGCGGGGTTTGGCCTGAAACCAGATAGTTCATGCCGTGGTTTTGCAGCAGGCCGGCCTGCGTGTCGAGCAAGGCCATATCGATGTAAGCGCCCTCTCCGGTGGCATCGCGGCGGCGCAGCGCGGCAAGGATCGCGACAGTCGCATACATGCCGGTGAAAATATCTGCATAGCCGACGCCGATCTTCATGGGCTGGCCATCGGGTTCGCCTGTGACATCCATGATGCCGCCCAACCCTTGAATCATGAAGTCATAGCCGGCGCGCGGGGCATAAGGCCCGTCCTGCCCGAAGCCTGTGACCGACGCATAGATCACGCGTGGGTTGATGGCTTTCAGACCCGCATAATCGAGGCCGAATTTTGCCAGGCCGCCCACCTTGAAATTCTCGATGATGACATCGGCTGAATTGGCCAGGCGCTTCACCAGCGCAATGCCCTCGTCAGTCGAGAAATCTGCCGTAACGGAGCGTTTGCCGCGATTGCAGGAATGATAATAGGCCGCACCCAGATTCTCGCCATTGCCCCCCTCGACGAAGGGCGGACCCCAGGCGCGCGTGTCATCGCCCTCGCCCGCGCGCTCGACCTTGACGACATCCGCGCCAAGGTCTGCCAGCAATTGCCCGCACCATGGGCCGGCCAGAACACGCGCCAGCTCCAGCACGCGAATGCCCGCAAGCGGATGCTTATCAAGGTCAATGCTCATGTGGGTTCATCACCATCGGGCGCATCCGGCACAAGCCGGACGATGAGGGGAAAGACGGCAAAGGCAGCTAGCGCGGCAAGCGTCAGCCCGCCCTGAAGCGAGACATATGCCGCGACATGCTGCGCGAATGTGCGGCCCATCGCGAACATGCTGACCAGCGCTTCGCCCACCATCAGAAGCACAAAAGCTGTCAGCCCCATGATCATGCGCTGAGCCCCCACTTCCAGCCCATAGCGGTTTACCACCCACCAGGCCGCGAACCATGATGCCGCCAGCATGAAGGGCATCTCGAACATGCGTGGCCAGAAACTGCCAAAACGCGGCGCAAGCCATGTTTCGCGCACAGCGCCGAGCAGAAAGCCCAGCGCATAGATCATGCCGAAATAGACCCAACCCGCGCGGAAAGGCAGATTGGGAGGCATATGGAGAGGCAAGCTCATGCCTCACTCTCCCAGATCAAA
>JBOFIL010000193.1:0-4340 GCA_051650165.1 Allobosea sp. | reverse complement strand
ATGAAAGAGTTTGCGCTCGACCTCATCCGCAAGAGTGTCCTCAACGCATCGGCCCGTTTGCAATTTGCCAGATTGGCATTTGGCGCCGCCGGCTCAGCTGGTGCATCGATTGATCTGGGTGATGCGGCATCCGTCGCAGCCAAGTTCTTCAACGATGACAAGATTTCCCTGCAATGGAACGCGCCGCGCGCATTGCTGCCCAAAAATCAGGTCAAGCTGCTGCTGAACCTGCTGGTGATTGCCGCCACCACCATCCCCCGCGGTGGGGCCATCACGGTCGATGTCACGGTCGAAGGCGAGCAGGGTCGCTTCACGCTCGCGGCGAAAGGCCCTAATTCACGCATTCCCGCCCATCTCGAAGACCTGCTCGCGGGGCGCTCGGAAACCGGCGGTGTCGATGCGCATGCCGTGCAGCCCTATTATACCGGCGCCATTGCCCGCGCTGCCAACATGTCAGTGGCCGTCGTCACCGACACTGAAACAGTGACCCTTTCGGCCAATCCCGCCTGAGTCCACCCGGCGGACAGCCGCCTGATTTAACCGCTCGAAATCCCGGTCAGATCGCTCCAGTCGCATTTGAAATATAATGCAACCACCGCGCGTATTTCATCCCCGGCTAAACCCTTCGTCAACCCTTCTTGTTCATGCTGCCGCTAGCATTCTTGCAAGGCGGAACACGCATGGACGACCTTCTTGACGAATTCCTGACCGAAACGAACGAGCATCTGGAAATTGTTGACCAGGAGCTTGTGCGGTTTGAGCAGGATCCTGATAACAAGGACATCCTGCGCAACGTCTTCCGGCTTGTGCACACCATCAAGGGCACATGCGGTTTTCTCGGTCTGCCACGCCTTGAAAGCCTGGCCCACGCCGCCGAAACCGTGATGGGGCATCTGCGTGATGGCGCACCTGTCACGCCTGAAGCCGTGACGTTGATTCTCCAGACCATTGATCGCATCAAGGCGATCCTCAATGTGCTGGGTCGCACCGCTGCCGAGCCCGAGGGCGAGGACAATGACCTCATCATTCCGCTTGACGAGATGTCAGCCCGCTATGCCAGTGGCGAGATTGCCGCCGAGGTTGCCGGGGGCAGCCGTCCACTCGACATCATTGCGCTGGATGGTGACGACGTTGAAGACGATGACGGCCCGAATATCGGCACGCTGACATTCCAGATCCTTGAGCGCCCGCTGAAGCCTGGCGAGGTCTCGCTGGACGAGCTGGAGCGCGTGTTTCGTGAAACATCCGGGCCAGAATTTGCGGGGCCAGAGTTTGCCGAGGAGATGGTCGCAGCGCCAGCTGCATTGACCGAGGCCACAAAGCCCGTGGCAGCGGAACAAACACAAACACTTGCCCAAGCCTTCACAACCACAGCAGCGCCTGAGCCTCAGGATTTGGCTGCTGCGAGGCAGGCACAGCCACAGTCGAGCGAGAAACCAGCCGCAAAGCCGGCTGCAAAACCAATGTCGCAAGAGGCTCTTGGCCTGGGCGACGAGCATGCCGGCGATGGTCGCGGCGCTGGCACGCAGACCATCCGCGTCAATGTCGATACGCTCGAACATTTGATGACGATGGTGTCCGAGCTGGTGCTGACTCGCAACCAGCTGCTTGAGATCGCCCGTCGCAGCGAGGATTCCGGCTACAAGGTGCCGCTCCAGCGTCTCTCGCACATCACTGCCGAATTGCAGGATGGCGTGATGAAAACCCGCATGCAGCCCATCGGCAATGCCTGGGGCAAACTGCCGCGCATCGTGCGCGACCTTTCAGCCGAACTTGGCAAGAAGATCGACCTCGTCCAGAGCGGTTCCGATACCGAGCTGGACCGGCAGGTGCTGGAGCTGATCAAGGATCCGCTCACCCATATGGTGCGCAATTCCGCCGATCATGGCATCGAGGCTCCCGCAGAGCGCCGCGCTGCCGGCAAGCCGGATATGGGCACGATCCATCTCTCCGCCTTCCATGAAGGCGGCTCGATCACCATCGAGATCAAGGATGACGGGCGCGGCCTCAACATGCCGCGCATCCGTGAGAAGGTCATCGAAAAGGGCCTCGCGACAGAGGCCGAGGTCGAGCGGATGCCGGAGCATCAGCTGGCCCGCTTCATCTTCCACCCGGGCTTCTCGACAGCTGCTGCCATCACGGCCGTCTCCGGCCGCGGCGTCGGCATGGATGTGGTCAAGTCCAACATCGACGCCATTGGCGGAGTGATCGATGTCGCCACCAAGTCCGGCGAAGGCACCACCCTCACCATCAAGATCCCGCTGACCCTCGCGATAGTCGCTGCCTTGATCGTGGCAGTGGGCGATCAGCGCTTCGCCATTCCGCAAGTGGTTGTGCGCGAGCTTGTCCGGGTGAAGCAGGGCTCGCAGCACACGCTCGAGACCATCAACGGCTCGACAGTGCTTCGCCTGCGGGACCGTCTCCTGCCGGTTATTGCTCTCTCCAGCGTCATGAAACTGGGGACCAAGGCCGAGCCGGATACAGGCTTTGTCGTGGTCACGCAGATTGGCGGTCGCCACATCGGCCTGCTGGTCGAGGGTGTGTTCCACACCGAGGAAATTGTCGTCAAGCCCATGTCCGGCAAGCTGAAAAAGCTCTCGGTCTTTTCCGGCAACACCATTCTCGGTGACGGCGCGGTTGTGCTGATCATCGACCCGAATGGCGTCTCGAAGCTGATCGGCAGCGTTGATGGCGAGACGGAGGATGAAGAGGCTAGCCTTGGCAAATCCGGGACTGGCCTTGGCGAAGCGGTCACCATGCTGGTGTTCAAAGGCAGCGATGACAGCTTGCGTGCCATTCCGCTCTCGCTGGTCACGCGCCTTGAGGAAATCGACGCGTCTCGCATCGAGCATTCCGGCTCGCGCCCTGTGCTGCAATATCGCGGCAAGCTGACGCCGATTGTCTCTGTTGATGATCGCCTTGAGCTGCGCCGGGAAGGCATCCAGCCACTCATCATCTTCTCGGATGGTGAGCGCACCATGGGGCTTGCGGTCGAAAGCATCGTCGACATTGTCGAAGAGGCGTTCGAGATCGAGCTCAACGCCCAGACAGGCGGCGCGAGTGTCGGCTCCGCGGTGATCCGTGGACGCGTCACCGATATTCTCGACATCGCCCATTACCTGCCGATGGCCTATCCGGACTGGCTGCAGGGCACACGCCGTGCAGCAACCGCTGAGCCGCATGTGCTGCTGGTCGACTCGTCTGATTTCTTCCGCGAGATGCTTGTGCCTGTGCTCAAGGCCGCAGGCTGGCGCGTCAGTGCCGTATCTGCCGGCACAGATGCGCTCGCCATGATCGAGGCTGGCAAGAGTTTCTCTGCGATTGTGCTGGATCTTGACGCAGCCTCCCCCGGCGGGCTGTCGCTGGCCACGGCGCTGGCGAACAACCCTGACATGAAGGCAACCCGCATGATTGGCCGTGTCAATGCGCCCACAGCAGCCGCAGCCGAGGCTGCACGCGCTGCCGGTGTCAGCCATGTCATTGCCAAGTTTGATCGGCGAGGGCTCATCAGCGCGCTGGCCGATCTCCAGTCTGACATGAGTGAGGCCGCATGAGCGAGGCAACAAAACCCATGCAGAACGCCAGCCCCAAGCCTGCAAACGCCAACTCTGCCACGGCGCAGCACGATGCAGGCGCGCGGGATTTCGTCACGCTCTATCTTGGCGACCAGATGTTCGGCCTGCCGATAGACCGTGTGCATGATGTCTTCGTCGCCAGCCAGATTGCCGGCGTTCCACTCGCGCCACGCGAGATTGTTGGCCTGCTGAATCTGCGCGGGAAGGTGGTCACGGCGCTGTCGCTGCGGGCCAGGCTTGGCATGGCCGCCGCCGAGCAGGGCGCCGACGAGACAACACGGCGCGACATGGCCATCGGCATTGATCATGCCGGCGAGGCCTATGCGCTCATGGTCGACAAGATCGGCGAAGTCATGCGTCTCGATGCGACGACATTCGAAGCCAATCCGCTGCATCTCAATGCGAACTGGATGGCGCTCTCGTCCGGTGTTCACCGGCTGGATGGAAAACTGCTCGTTATTCTGGATGTGGATGCTGTGCTCGATTTCGAGGCGACAGCCGCAGCCTGATCTATTTTGCCTCTAGGAGGGGGTGTTTGCATGAAGAACTGTCTCGTTGTTGATGACTCAGCCGTGATCCGCAAGGTCGCCCGCCGCATCCTCGAAAGCATGTCATTTGCCATCGAGGAAGCTGAGGATGGCTCGGTGGCGCTCGCCGCCTGTCGTAGCCGGATGCCGGATGCTATCCTTCTGGATTGGAACATGCCGGTGATGGATGGCTACGAGTTCCTCAAGGCGCTGCGCGCCATGCCGAACGGCAAGGGGC
>JBOFIL010000192.1:0-2675 GCA_051650165.1 Allobosea sp. | reverse complement strand
GGCTCAGCCGCATTGATCTGCTCAAGATCGATGTCGAGGGTGCGGAAGCCGATGTGCTCGCCGGCAATGATTGGGCGCGTTTTCGCCCGCGCGTGCTCTGCATCGAGGCGGTGCAGCCGGGCTCAATGGATCAAGCCTGGGATGCCTGGGAGCAGGCCTTGCTGGCGCAGAGCTATGCTTTCGCGCATTTCGATGGCCTGAACCGGTTTTATGTGGCGCAGGAGGCGGCGGCTTTGCTGGCGCGCTTCCCCAAAGCACAGCCCGATTGGGGCTCGGTGGCGCATCTGTATGATTTCGGCCGGCCTCTGGCTGGTTCCAAACATGCCGATCACGCCTTGGCGAAGGCGCTGACCGAGGGCTTCCTCGCGCTGCTGCCGACGCTCGATCCTGCGCTGATCGCAGCCACGCTGAAAGCTGGCTTGGGCGATCAAATGCCCGAAGCCATCCGTGCGTTGATGCTCGGCGATGTGGAGAAATCCGACCCGCCGCGCGCGGCTTTTCCGTCGCTGGCTGCCGATGCCGAGAGCGAAATCAAAGCACTTCTTGCCCATGATGCCATCCGGGCGGCGCTCGCGCGCATCGCCTGCTTCCATGATGGCGGACATCTGCTGGAAGATTGAGCCGTTGATTTGGCATGCGTGCCATCGACAAGTCATGGCCGCGCTGCCATATCCTGCGAGCACAACCACAGGAGCCGCCCCATGCTGCGCGCCACGAGCATTGTCCGCAAAGCCGCCGTCAAGGCCGACAAGATCATCGACATTGTCACGCTCGATCATGATGACCGCCAGAAGCGCCGCGTTGCGCTGAAGGGCGAAAAAGGCATCGATCTGTTGCTGGATCTCGACAAGACCACGATGATTGGTGATGGCGATGCGCTGAAGCTTGAGGATGGGCGCTTGGTGGCGGTCCGCGCCGCGCCCGAAAAGCTGCTGAAGATCACTGCCGAGAGTGCCCTTCGCCTTACCCGCATCGCCTGGCACATCGGCAATCGCCACACGCCCGCCGAGATCGGCACTGATGCGATCTATATCGGCGCGGACCATGTGCTCGCCGAAATGGTGCGTGGACAGGGTGGCCTTGCCGAAGAAATCTGGCGGCCCTTTGCTCCAGAGCGCGGCGCTTATGATCATGCGGGGCATGAGCACGGCTCGCATGACCATGGGCACGATCATGGCCATCACAATCATGGCTCACATGATCATGGGCATGATGATCACAAACACGATCACAGTCATGGCCATGAAAAGACGGGCCATGACCACCATGACCACAAACACGAGCATGCCCATGATCACGATCACGCGCATGGGGCTGATTGCGGCTGCGGGCATGATCACCATCATGGTCATGAGCATCACCATGAGCATCTGGAAAAGCCCAAGGCTGCCACGGCAGGGCATGATCACGATCATGATCATCATCATGGCCACAGCCATGCCCACAAGCATGGGCACTGAGGGACATCAGGCCATCTGATGCAGGCCAGTTTGTGAACGCCCATCACCTCAAGCTGATGGCCTGGCTTTCGCCGGCCTTTCCGGTGGGCGGGTTCGTCTATTCGCATGGGCTGGAATGGGCCTTTGAGGCAGGCGATATCAACGATGCACCGAGCCTTGAGGCGTGGTTGACTGATCTCTTCGCCCATGGTGCGCCGGCCAATGATGCGGTTCTGTTTGGCTCCATGTGGCGCGCATCCGAAGCCGCCGATGCACCGGCTCTGGCCGAGATTGCCGAACTTGCCATCGCGCTCGCCAATTCCAATGAGCGTCGGCTCGAAACAGTCACGCAGGGCAATGCCTTCATGCTGGCCGCCCGTGCTGCCTGGGCCTGTGCCGAACATGAAGCGCTGCGGGAGGCGTGGGCCGGCGATGTGGCCTATCCGCTGGCGGTGGCAGTGACTGCGCAGGGGCATGATGTGCCGCTGGATGTGGCGCTGCCGGCATTTCTGTCGGGCGTTGCGGCCAATCTTGTCTCGGCGGCGGTGCGGCTTGGCGTTGTGGGCCAGACCGATGGCCAGCGCATCACGGCCAGGCTCTTGCCTGTCATCGCCGCATTGGCAGAAAAGAGCCTGAACGCGACGCTGGATGATCTTGGCGGCGCGGCGTTTCGCTCGGACTTGGCCGCCATGCACCATGAAACCCAATACACGAGGCTGTTCCGCTCATGACATCATCTCCAAATGGCGCTTCCCCCCACGGCCCTCTGCGTGTTGGCGTCGGCGGCCCGGTCGGCTCTGGCAAGACTGCGCTGCTGGAGGCTTTGTGCCGGCGCATGGCCGGGCGCTATGATTTGTGCGCCATCACCAACGACATCTACACCAAGGAGGATGCGCGCATTCTCACCGTATCGGGCGCGCTTGCCGCCGAGCGCATCATGGGTGTCGAGACCGGGGGGTGCCCGCACACCGCCATCCGCGAGGATTGCTCGATCAATCTGGCTGCAGTCGAGGAAATGCGCGGCAAATTTCCGGCACTGGATTTGATCCTGATCGAATCCGGCGGCGACAATCTCGCCGCGACCTTCTCGCCAGAACTGGCCGACATCACCATCTATGTGATTGATGTGGCTGCGGGCGAGAAAATACCGCGCAAGGGCGGCCCCGGCATCACGCGCTCGGATCTGCTGGTCATCAACAAGATCGACCTTGCCCCCCATGTCGGCGCGGACCTCTC
>JBOFIL010000191.1:0-4772 GCA_051650165.1 Allobosea sp. | reverse complement strand
ATTGCTCCTCGCCCAGCAGATTGCCCGCGCCGCGAATATCAAGATCATGGCTGGCCAGCTGGAAGCCAGCGCCCAGCGTATCGAGAGATTGCAACACCTTCAGGCGCTTTTCGGCCTGAGCAGTCACCTTGCCCTTGGCCGGCAGGGTGAACAACGCATAGGCGCGGATTTTGCCGCGGCCAACACGTCCGCGCAGCTGATAGAGCTGAGCGAGGCCGAACATATCAGCACGGTGCACGATCAGCGTGTTGGCGGTCGGAATATCGAGGCCGGACTCGACAATCGCGGTCGAGAGTAGGACGTCAAAGCGGCCCTCATAGAAGCCGGTCATGACATCTTCGAGCTGGCCTGGCGGCATCTGGCCATGCGCGACCGCGACCTTGCATTCGGGCACTTGCTTGTCGAGGAAGTCCTTCACGCCGGCGATGTCCTCGATGCGAGGGCAGACATAGAAGGCCTGGCCTCCCCTGTATCTTTCGCGCAGCAATGCCTCGCGGATGATCAGCGGATCGAACGGCATGACAAAACTGCGCACCGCCAGCCTGTCAACGGGGGGGGTGGCGATGATCGACAGATCACGCACGCCGGTCATGGCCAGTTGAAGGGTGCGGGGGATTGGCGTGGCGGAGAGCGTCAACACATGCACTTCGGCGCGAAGCTCTTTGAGCCGCTCCTTGTGGCCGACGCCGAAATGCTGCTCCTCATCGACAATGACGAGGCCAAGCTCCTTGAAATCGACGCTCTTGCCGAGCAGCGCATGCGTGCCAATCACGATGTCGACCGTGCCGTCGGCCAGCCCCGCCTTGACCGCCTTCATGTCTGCGGCATTCACGAAACGCGATGCCTGCCTCACCTCGATGGGCAGACCTTTGAAGCGCTCGGAAAAATTGCGGAAATGCTGCCGCGCAAGCAGTGTTGTGGGCGCCAGCACCGCCACCTGCTTGGACGACAGCGCAGCCGCGAAGGCCGCGCGCATGGCCACTTCCGTCTTGCCGAAGCCAACATCGCCGCACACCAGACGATCCATTGGCTTGCCGGCGGCCAGATCATCCAGCACGGCATCAATCGCGCCCTGCTGATCATCGGTTTCCTCATAGGGAAAGCGCGCGCGAAATTCGTCATAAAGCCCATGCGGCGGCACAAATCGCGGCGCATCGCGCATCAGGCGTGCGGCGGCAATCTTGATGAGCTGACCCGCCATTTCGCGGATACGCTTTTTCAGCCTTGCTTTCCGCGCCTGCCATGCTCCGCCGCCCAAGCGGTCGAGATTGGCTTCGGTGTCCTCAGAGCCGTAGCGCGTCAGCAGCTCGATGTTCTCGACGGGCAGGAACAGCTTGTCGCCGCCATGATAATGCAGCTCCAGGCAATCATGCGGTGCGCCGCCTGCCGTCACGGTCTGGAGGCCAACAAAGCGCCCGATGCCGTGATTGGCATGAACCACAATATCGCCGGGGTTGAGCGCGGATAGCTCCTGAATAAAATTCTGTGTGCGCTTGGATGAGCGCTTCTGGCGCACCAGACGGTCACCCAGAATATCCTGCTCGCCGATCACCGCGAGGCTTGCCGTCTCGAAGCCGGATTCCAGCCCCCAGACCGCCAGCGCGGCTTGCGCCGGCTGCAACTCAAGCACCGCGCGCAGCGAGCCAGTGAGTTCAGCTTGTTTGAGCCCATGATCGGCGAGCACCATGCCTAGGCGCTCACGCGAGCCGGCGCTCCAACCGGCAAGAATTACGCGCTTGCCGGATTTTTGCTGCGCCACCACATGCGCCACCGCCGTATCAAACACGCTGGAGGTCGCGTCCGCGCGCTCTGCCGCAAAGCTGCGACCGGCTCTTGCGCCGCAATCGAACACCAGCCGCTCAGCGTTATCAGGCTGTGCAAAGGGCGTTGTGTGCGCCACGCCCGTCGCCTCAAGCCGCATCCGCCATTCATCTGCGGTGAGATACAGCGCATCCGGCGGCAAGGGCTTGTAAGGCGGGGCCCCTTGTCCCAGCGCCTGTTCGAGCGCGCTTTTACGGGCGGCATGATAATCATTGATCTGGTCGAGGCGCTCTTTTGCCGCTTCATCATCAAGCGGATCGCACATCAGGGCGACACCCGGAAGATAATCGAAGATCGTATCGAGGCCATTGTGGAACAGCGGCAACCAATGCTCCATGCCGGCAGGCCGGCGGCCCTCGCTCACAGCCTCATAAAGCGCATCATCACGCCCTGGTGTGCCAAAAGCCGCGATATAGGCTTGGCGGAAACGGCTGATTGCAGCGCTTGTCAGGCGCACCTCGCTCATCGGAACCAGATCGAGCGCCTTCAGCTGTCCGGTGGAGCGCTGGCTTTCGGGGTCGAACAGGCGGATGGATTCGAGCGCATCGCCGAAGAAATCGAGCCTGATCGGCTGCGGCATGCCGGCTGGATAAAGGTCGACAATGCCGCCGCGCACCGCATATTCGCCAGTCTCGCGCACCGTGCCGCTGCGTAAATAGCCATTGCTTTCAAGCCATTGCGACAATTCTTTGATGTCCAGCAGGTTGCCAGGCGCGGCAGAGAGGCTCTGCGCCGCCACGCTGGCACGGCTTGGCACGCGCTGGAGCGCGGCGTTGATGGTGGTCAGCAGCACGCGCGGGCGCTGCTCACCAGAGCGCGAGCGCGAGAGCCGCGCCAAAGTCGCCATGCGCCGCGCCACGATTTCAGGCGTGGGGCTCGCCCGGTCATAGGGCTGGCAATCCCATGCTGGGAGCATCAGCACATCAAGATCGGGCGCGACGAATTGGAGCGCTGCCTCCAGCCTCTGCATGCGTTGGCTATCGCGGGCAATGAAGGCCATCACCGCCGGCTTTTCGCCCCAGCCTGCCTTCGCGCCAGCGCGCGCCAATTCGGCAAGGATCACGGCATCGAACCCATCCGGCACGCCGGAGATGAGCGGCGTATCAGCGCGGTTCAGCGCCTCGACCATGCGGGCGAGGAAGGAAGGCGGCAGCAGGCTCATCTCAGCTATGGATCGGCGAATCGTGGCGATGGAATTCGCGCAGCCTTGTGAACACGGCGCTCTCGTAATTCGAGGGTGTTTCTGCCTCGCCGGTGATCCAGGAGAGCAGATCGCGGTCCTGCGCCTCGATCAGGCGCTCGAACTCAACGAGGTCCGCTTCGCTCATGTCGCCGATTTCAGCATCGGCGAAGCGGCCCATGATCAGGTCCATCTCGCGCATGCCCCGGTGCCAGGCGCGGAACAGCGTCTTCTTGCGGCGCGGATCAAGATCAGCGCTGCTGCGCGTGGTGCCAGACATGAGTGATCTCCAAACAAAGTGTATCGCCGCGGGGCGCGTTTTGCGTCCCTCGGTGCTGGGCTGCTATAGCCTTGTCTTGGCGACTTGTCAGCGAAGAAACCCGCATTTCAGGAGGTGTCTTCACGCTCGCCAACCCTTGCTGGAATGCGCTATTCCTGCCCGATGCGTCCTTCCCTGCTAGATCCGTTTTTTGCGCCTGTGGACAGCCTGTCGGGCGTTGGCCCGAAGCTGGCGCAGGCGTTTGACCGGCTGCTGGGTGAGGAGGATCGCCCTGCCCGCCTTGTCGATTTGCTGCTGCATGCGCCCCACGCGGCAATTGACCGCAGAGAGAGCGGCGCAATCGACGAGGCACCAATTGGCGAAACCGCGACATTTGCCGCGCGCGTGGCCGAGCATCGCCCCACCCCGCCAGGTTCACGTGTGCCCTACAAGGTGATCCTTGAGGATGAGAGCGGCGATGTGACGCTGGTTTTCTTCAAGGCCGATGCACGGCGCATGAAGGCGATGCTGCCGGTTGGCGAGCGGCGCTTCGTCTCTGGCAAGATCGAGCTGTGGGATGGCGTGCGCCAGATGGTGCATCCCGAGCGCGTGCTGGATGAGGCCGGCTTTCGCCGCCTCCCGGCTTTCGAGCCGGTGTATGGGCTCACCGAAGGCCTCTCGCCCCGCCTTGTTGCGCGCACGGTGGAAGCAGCGCTGGAGCGCTTGCCCACAATGCCCGAATGGCTGGATGGCCCGCTCATTGCGCGCCAGCAATGGCCCGCTTTTGATGTGGCGCTGAGCGCGTTGCATCATCCAGCGCAGACCGAGCCCGACATGCAGGCCCCCGCCCGCCGCAGGCTCGCCTATGATGAGCTGCTCGCCAGCCAGTTGGCGCTCGCGTTGGTGCGGCGCGACCACAAAGCTGCGCCTGGCCGCATCAATGCCGGCGATGGCGGTTTGATGGCACGGGTTCTCGCCAGCCTGCCCTTCCAGCTCACAGCCGGCCAAAGCGAGGCAGTGGCGGATATTCGCGCCGACATGGCCAAGCCTGAGCGGATGCTGCGCTTGCTGCAAGGGGATGTCGGCTCCGGCAAGACCGCTGTCGCGCTCCTCGCCATGGCCGCCGCGGCGGAAGCTGGGCGGCAATCGGCGCTGATGGCCCCGACCGACATTCTCGCCCGCCAGCATTTTGCGCGCATCGCCCCGCTGGCAGAAGCGGCGGGCTTGGCCTGTGTGCTCGTCACGGGCCGCGACAAGGCATCAGAGCGCGCCAAGGCGCTGGAGGCACTGAAATCGGCCAAGGCGCATATCGCCATCGGCACGCATGCGCTGTTTGAAGGCGCAGTCGGTTTTGCTGACCTTGGCCTTGCAGTTGTCGATGAACAGCATCGATTTGGCGTGCACCAGCGGCTGAAACTCGGCGCGAAGGGCGCAGGCGTTGACATGCTGGTGATGACAGCGACGCCCATTCCGCGCACGCTGGCGCTCACCTATTTCGGCGACATGGATGTG
>JBOFIL010000190.1:0-4050 GCA_051650165.1 Allobosea sp. | reverse complement strand
CCAACCGAAACGGCGTGAAGGGCTTGAGTTCGCGCCTGAAGCGGATTTTTCCGGCGCTGACCACAGGCACCCATTTGTTCTTGAGAACGGTGCGCCACAGGCCGGTACGTAAGAGCAGATCGGTGCGGCCAAGATCCATCAGGGTCCAGTAGCGGCCATTGTTCATGTGCAACGATGTGTCGAGATCACTTGGCCAGACACGAAAATTCAACCGCGAGACATCCATGGGCGGCGTCAGCCGTCCACGGAAAGGCGTGGCCAGAATCAGCCACAACAGACGAAACCAGAGGTTCACGATGTTGTTCCTTGGTCGCTGCCTTCAGGCCGCAGCTTTGGAAGCGCCTGCGCGGCTGTAGAAAGTCTCACCGGTTTTCGCCATGCGCTTCAACAGCTTGCAAGGCTTGAACCTTGTCCCATGGCGCTTGGCCAACCCTTCGCAGAGCTTGACGAAAGCGTCCGCGCCCATGCCATCGATCCATGAGAGCGGCCCGCCCGTGTAGGGCGCAAAACCGAAGCCGATGATGGCCCCGACATCGCCCTCGCGCGGATCGGTGAGCACCTTGTCCTCGACCACGCGGGCGGCTTCCAGCGCCTGTGTCACCAGCAAGCGATGCTTCAGCTCAAGCATATCGACCTGCTCTGGCTTCAGGTGCTTGGGCTGGAGCGCAGACAGGCCTGGCCACAGGCGCTTGGGCGCGCCTTCGGGATAATCATAGAAGCCCTTCTTGTTCTTGCGGCCCATGCGCCCGTGCGTCTCGACCATGGCGGTGAGCAGCTTTTCCTGCACCGGATCAATCGCGGCCTCGCCCAGCTCGGCCTTGGTGGCCTTGACGATGCGAAGCGCCAGATCAATCGCCACCTCGTCATTGAGCGAGAGCGGGCCGACCGGCATGCCGGCCTGTTTGCCAGCGGCCTCAATCATCGGGGCGGGCACGCCTTCAGCCAGCATCAGATGGCCTTCGCGGATATAGTTGCCGACACAGCGGTTGGCATAGAAGCCGCGCGCATCATTGACGACGATGGGTGTCTTCTTGATCGCGCGGACAAAATCCAGCGCCACGGCCAGCGCCTTCTTGCCGGTCTTCTTCGCCATGATGATTTCGACCAGAAGCATCTTCTCCACGGGCGAGAAGAAATGCACGCCGATGAACTGCTTGGGCCGCACAGAATGCTCGGCAAGGCCGGTGATTGGCAGGGTCGAGGTGTTGGAGCCGAAGATGGTCTTCGGGCCGATATTCGCCTCGATCTTGGCGATCACATCAGCCTTGACCTTCGGGTCTTCGAATACCGCCTCCACCACCAGATCGCAGCCCTTGAGGGCCGCAAAATCAGTTGTTGCGTTGATGCGGCCCAGCAGCGCGTCGCGATCTGCGGTTTTGGCACGGCCCTTTGAAATCTGGTCCGAGACGAGCTTGTGAGAATAGGCCTTGCCCTTGTCGGCAGCGTCCTGATCGCGGTCGATCAGCACCACGTCAATGCCGGCATTGGCCGTGACATAGGCAATGCCTGCGCCCATGAAGCCCGCGCCCACCACGCCAACCTTCTTGATCTTCATCGCCGGCACATCCGCCGGGCGGCGGGCACCCTTGTTCAATTCCTGCATGGAGAGGAACAGCGTGCGGATCATCGCCGCAGCCTCTTTCGAGCGCAGGATATGGGCGAAATAACGCGACTCGACCTTCAGCGCGAGATCGATGGGGAGCTGGAGCCCCTCATAGACCGAGGTCAGGATCGCGCGGGCTGCTGGATAATTGTCATTCGTCTCGCGACGGTAGATTGCGCCTGCTGGTGGCCAGATCTGCATGCCCTGCGGCGAATGCACCTTGTTGGAGGGCAGCTTGAACTTCGGATCATCCCAAGGCTGCTTCGCTCCGGGGTTGGCTTTCAGCCATTCCTTGGCAGCACCGACCATCTGATCGCGCGGCACCACTGCGTGGATGAGGCCCATGCCACGCGCGGGGAGCGCGCGGATCTGGTCACCCTTAAACATCATCTGGAGGGCGTCGCCGGTCTGCATCAAACGCGCCACGCGCTGCGTGCCACCAGCACCGGGGAACAGGCCAACCTTAACCTCGGGCAGGCCGACGCGGGTGGTGTCTGAGTCTGACGCCACACGCAGCTGGCAAGCGAGCGCCAGCTCGAACGCGCCGCCAAGGCACACGCCATGAATGGCGGCTGCAAACGGCTTTCCGCAGCTTTCCAGCTTGCGATAAAGCAGCGAGAGCTTGCGGCTTTCATCGAAGAAGCGCTGCATGGCGACGGCCTCGCCTTCGCTCTTCTTGAGGCTCTCATAAAGCGCGCCAAGGCCCTGAAGCATGGTCAGGTCCGCGCCGCCTGAAAAGGCTTCCTTGCCGGAGGTGATGACACAGCCCTTGATGGCCTCGTCGGAGGCAACTTTGTCGATCACCTGATCGAGCTCATTCATCACCTCGGGGGTGATGACGTTCATCGAGCGGCCAGCCATGTCCCATGTGAGGGTGGCGATGCCGTCAGCGTCGGTCTCGAAGCGGAAATGGGTGAGTTTCATGATCCTGTCCTTTCCGTCAGACGCGTTCAATGATGGTTGCGACGCCCATGCCGACAGCGACACAGAGCGTGACCAGCGCGGTCTGCTTGTTGGTGCGCTCAAGCTCGTCGAGCACCGTGCCGAGGATCATCGCGCCGGTGGCTCCGAGCGGATGGCCCATGGCAATCGCGCCGCCATTCACATTGAGGATGGCGTCATCGATCTCGAAGGCCTGCTGAAAGCGCAGCACCACGGAGGAGAAGGCCTCGTTCAATTCGAACAGGTCAATGTCCTTGGCGGTCATGCCGGCCTTCTTGAGAACAAGCTCCGTCACGTCCACCGGGCCGGTGAGCATCAGCGCAAGGTCCGAGCCAACAGTGGCGAAAGCGCGGATGCGGGCGCGGGGCTTGAGGCCTGCGATGCGTCCGGCCTTTTTCGAGCCCACCAGCACAGCGGCAGCGCCATCGACAATGCCGGATGAGTTGCCGGCATGATGGACATGGGTGACGGCTTCGACATCCGGGTGCGCAGAGGTCGCGACCGCGCCAAAGCCGCCCATATCGGCCATCTGCGCGAAGGAGGCTTTAAGCCCGCCAAGCGTCTGCATGTCGGTGTTGGGGCGGATGGTCTCGTCCCGGTCAAGGATGGTGAGGCCATTGATGTCACGAACCGGAATGACCGAGCGCTTGAAGCGCCCCTCACTCCACGCCTGCGCGGCACGCTTGTGCGAGCGCACTGCATAGGCATCGACATCATCGCGGCTAAAGCCATATTTCGTGGCGATCAAATCCGCCGCCACGCCCTGCGGCATGAAATAGGTGTCGATGGCGACGGAGGGGTCCATGGCGATGCCGAAGCCCGATGCGCCCATGCCGACGCGGCTCATCGATTCGACGCCGCCGCCGACCGCCATTTCCTTCTGCCCAGACATCACCTGCGCCGCGGCAAAGTTCACCGCGTCCAGGCCAGAGGCGCAGAAGCGGTTGATCTGCACGCCGGGAACCTGTTTGCCGTAGCCGGCCTTCAGCGCCACCGTGCGGGCGATGTCAGCAGAGGCTTCACCCACCGGATCGACGCAGCCGAGCACCACATCTTCAACGAGAGATGTGTCGAGGTTGTTGCGGTCGCGGATGGCTTCCAGTGTCTGCGCGCCCAGCTCGATGGCTGTCACCTCATGCAGCGAGCCATCGGCCTTGCCTTTGCCGCGCGGGGTGCGGACGTGATCATAGATGAATGCCTCGGCCATTGGGGCCTCCCTGAGTTTTTATGGGCAGTGGGCAGTGAGGAGCAGGCAATCGGGGAGCAATTAAAACAGCCGAATGCCTGCTGGTCCAATCAGAACATCTCGCAATCAAAACATCTCGACCGGCAGCGCCATGGTGCTGTCAGCCCCCGCCACAATGCGGGTCAGGCGCGAGGCGGTCTCGGGTAACATCCGCTCCATGAAGAAGCGGCCCGTAACGAGCTTCGCATTCATCTTCTCGGTGGAGCCATTGGCGCCGGCCTTGAGCTTCGCCTGCGCGGCCTTGACCTGCAACAGCCAC